>CAMWVA010000075.1 GCA_947177575.1 uncultured Porphyromonadaceae bacterium
TGTAATTAAGTTGTTAAGTATAACATACTTAGCAATCGTCCCAATCTCTTAAAAAGAGATTGGGATATAAACTAAACATTGAGGTATCAAATCTGGAGTAGATTTGATATCTCAATGTTTAGTTTATATAAAAACAATCTAAACGACCTGTGGCCATTCTGTGTTTCCAGTTCCTGTGTTGTTATGCGTTCCCTTGGTACGATGGATGTTTCCGGTGAGTGAAGCAAACATTCCCGTGCCGTTACGGACCGGTAGTAATTTATCTATACTTAAATCAAGCAATAAAAAGGTTCCGAAGTTATTTTATTCTGTAAGTATTTTTATGTAGATTTGCACTTTAAACACTTTTGAACATGAATCTAATTGAAGCTAACATAAATAATATAATACGTCTCTGTAAGAAATATAGAGTTAAGAAATTATACGTTTTCGGCTCTATCCTTACCGATAGATTTACCGAATGTAGCGATATAGACTTTTCAGTAGATTTTGATTCGGAAGCCATTAATAAAGAAAAACTGGATTGGGCAGATACTTTCTTTAATTTTATTCATGATATGGAAACTCTTCTCGGTCGTAGAGTGGATATGGTAGTCGACAAATATGTAAAAAACAAATATTTCCGACAGGAACTTGACGAAACAAAACAACTCATATATGGATAAACAATTAAGAAAATATTTTGAAGATATACTTAATGCTATCGTAGAAATTGATCTTGCAATAGCCGATAGATCCAAAGAATTCAATGTTTTCGTAGAGGATTTTGTATTTCGTAAATTCGTAGAACGAAATATTGAAATTATCGGAGAAGCTATGAATCGAATTTTGAGGATTGAACCTGATATTAGGATAACTTCTGCACGTAAAATTGTCGATACACGCAATTATGTTATTCATGCCTACGATTCACTTATCCCTGAGATTCTATGGGCTATTGTAATAAATCATCTGCCTCGCTTAAAGCAGGAAGTAAAATTATTACTCTCCGGTATTAAATGATTTTCTCATACAGTCCGAATCAGTTTTAATATACTTGTACCTTACCGAAGGTAGAACTAGCTTTTAAGATCTGTGTTAATTCTGTGTTTCAGTTCCCGTATCAATTTTGTGTTCCCGTGCAGCGACGTTCCCGGTGAGCAAGCAATCTTCCCCACCTTGTTCCCTAGCAGCTCAAACACTACCTCAGTAGTAAATATTTTCATAGTAAATTACACAAAATGTAATTTACTATGAAAATATTTACTACCTTTGTAAGATAAGTTAGTTCAAATTACTCTTGGACCACAGAGATTATGAAATTAAAAGACGTTGGAAATATTCCATTCAGACTATCGGTGCTGCAATCAGTATTCCCCAACAATACTGCCATAACCGCTAAAGCTAAGCGCCTGGAGGATGCCGGTGACATCGTACGTCTTAAGCCGGGGCTATATGTGATAAGTCCGACAATAAGCGAAAAGATGGTGAATGAGTTTCTTATTGCCAATCATCTTCATGGACCCTCGTACGTATCCATGCAAACAGCCTTACGATATTACGGACTAATACCTGAGCACGTCGTTGAGATAATATCACTAACACCACGACGAGCAAAGACGTTTTCTAATAAAATTGGTCGTTTCAAATATGTGCATTGTCCGGATTCATATTTTCCGATAGGTATTACTTCAATAATTGACGAAAGCGTCTCCTTCCTCATAGCCACTCCTGAAAAAGCTCTGTGTGATTTGATGTCATATACAGCTAATCTCAACCTACGTTATATTTCGGAAATTAGAACCTATATTAAGGAAGATCTAAGAATGGAACGAGAGGATATAATCGGACTTAATACTGAAATCCTTAGAGAATGTGCCTGTGTCGGCAGAAAGAAAACCATGATAAACCAATTGATAAAATTTATAGAATATGAGCGGAATGTTTGATCAGATGCTATCACACTATGATATTTCAACATCGTCGGCATTGAGAAATGCCATATTTGAGATAATGCAACAAGTAGCGCTGGCCGGATTACAGAGAGGAGGCTTTTTCGAAAAAGCTGCTTTCTATGGAGGTACCTGCCTGCGTATATTCTATGGTCTCGGTAGATTTAGTGAGGATCTTGACTTCTCATTGCTCAAACCCGACGATAATTTTAACATCGAAGATTATTTTCCTGCTATAGTGGAGGAATTCAAAACTCTCGGTAGAGAAGTTATAATAACGAAGAAAGACAAAAGAAACTTTGGTAAAGTTGAGTCTGCATTCCTGAAAGATAATACTCATGTATATAATCTGTCATTCCAGACTGAGAAGAGTTACAAGATAAAAATAGAGGTTGATACACAGCCTCCACTCGGTTTCTCAACTGAACAGAAACTTCTTTTACAGCCATTTTCATTTATGACCAGATGTATAACCCTGCCCGGCCTTTTTGCTGGCAAAATGCACGCATTGATCTTTAGAGGCTGGGGAAACCGTGTTAAGGGTCGCGATTGGTATGACTTCGAGTGGTATATACGCAATGGTGTGAAGCTTGACTTTAAGCATTTCAAAGAAAGAGCAAAAGAATTCAATGATCTTGACCTTACACCGGACACATTTCAAGAAAAATTGATAAACCGTCTATCTTCAACTGATATTGAATTGGTTAAAAAAGATGTCCTTCCATTTGTAAAGAACCCTCAAGAACTTGAAATATGGAGTACGGAATACTTTATTACTCTTGCCAGAATGATAAAATTTCAATAAAAAGCCTATAAAAAGTTCCTTTATAGATGATAATTGAATAATTTTATCGTATAGTTTTAGACAGTCAATGTGTCAGTTATGTAAATCTGATTCCTATGAGGTTCTGTAAAGGATATAAGGCTTTTGAAAACCGGTATCATATATGCTATGAAATACACCATTCATTTTATCAGGCTTAATGAAAAGCATACTAACTTTGCAGAAAATTTCACATTTATGTCTACGGCAAAACGAATAGTTTTTCTTGATTATCTACGGGTGATAGCCTGTTTTATGGTGATTATAGTACATGTAACAGAGTGTTTCTATGCCACACCAGACGGTGTTATACTGGCTTCTGAGTCCAACCGGTTCTGGGTAGCGGCTATCAACAGTATATGCCGTCCGGCGGTACCGCTGTTTGTCATGGCTTCATCGTTTCTGCTCTTGCCGTTACCTTACAGTACCGGGGTATTTTTTAAGAAAAGGTTTGTAAGAGTACTGATACCTTTCATTTTCTGGCTTGTGATGTATGCCGTGCTACCACCGTTTATTATGGACAATTCAGGCTGGGACGGTGTATGGAAGAACATAGGACGTATACTTTATAATTTCACTGACACAAGTGGTCATCTGTGGTTCATATATATGCTTATGGGAGTATACTGCCTCATGCCGATTATCTCTCCGTGGCTTAAGGAAGTGAGCAAACGCGGTGAAGCAATATTTCTTGCAATATGGTTTCTGACTACATTCCATCATTACGCCAAGTCCAATCTCGGCGGTGTGTTGGGTGAGTGTACTTGGAATGAATTTCATGCTCTTTATTATTATTCCGGTTACATCGGCTATGTAGTACTTGCTCACTTCATACGTACTCATATAAGATGGTCGTTAGGCAAATCATTGCTTATAGGTATTCCCTGTATAATAGTCGGCTACGCAATTACAGCAGCCGGTTTTTATAACAACAGTCTTGCAAGTACCGACTATTATACAGCCGAACTCAGCTGGCGTTTCTGTACGTTCAACGTAGCTCTGATGTCATTCGGCATGTTCGTTATATTACGTCATCTTGACTGCGAAAAACCCTTTATTTTCAGACCCGTAAAGAAAATATCAGCTTTAAGTTACGGTATTTACTTGATGCACATATTTGTATTGGTATTTATGTTCGGGTGGCTTAGTCCTTACTTCTCGACACCCGTCACTATGTTGGTTGTCAGTGCCGCTACCATAGTCAGCTGCTGCATCATAACGTGGCTCCTCTCGAAACTTCCCTACAGTAAATACATCATCGGTTAATATAATTTACCTTAAAATCTATATATGAAGAAGTATCAGATCGTAATTTGGCTGCTGGCCCTTGTGATAGGTGTCGGTATAGGCCTGCTCAGGATTGAGTCAGTTAACTTAATCATGACTTTCATTGCCAATGTGTACACCCGGCTGTTCCGCCTGTTAGCAGTCCCCACTATCGTGTTGGCTGTTATTACTACTTTGGCTTCGCTGGGTGGAGGAAAAGAAATGGGAAGAATGTTTCGTACCACACTGACCTACACATTACTTACCACAACAGCCGCCGCTGTTGTAGGCCTACTGTATTATGTGCTTGTGGCTCCCGGCAATCTTCCTGCGAGCGTGATAGCAGAAGAAAATCCCGGAGGAGTGGATAAAGTCAATTTCTCATATTCTGACCATATTTTGTCAGTCATACCTGATAATATCGTAAAACCATTCCTTGACGGCAACGTTCTGGCTTTGTTGCTGATATGTTTTGCAGCGGGTATTGCCATCTCAAAGATGCCTGATACACAGTCCAAACGGGCGCTGGTTAACGGACTGACCGGTCTGCAGGACTTACTGTTTATGCTCATACGTTGGCTGATTGCTATTTTGCCTATAGGCATTGTAGCCTTTGCAGCACAATTGGTAGCTGAAGTCAGCGGCGGTATGATGCTCGATTCACTCGGCAAGTATGTATTGGTTATAATAGCCGGCAACTGTTCTCAGTTCTTTATCATATTACCTATTTTCCTGCTTATTAAAGGTCTTAACCCTATAAAGACACTGAAAGGAATGGCTCCCGCCGTACTTATGGCTCTTTTCACGAAAAGTTCGGCTGCTACACTTCCGGTAACTATGGAAAACTCCGAGAAACGTCTTGGAGTCAACCCCAAAGTAGCACGTTTCGTATTGCCTATATGCACCACTGTCAATATGAACGGCTGTGCAGCCTTTATACTTGTAACCTCACTGTTCGTGATGCAGAACAACGGTATGCCTATTACATGGGTAACTATGCTGACATGGATATTCATCTCGGTATTATCTGCGGTAGGTAACGCCGGTGTACCGATGGGCTGTTACTTCCTCACACTATCACTGATGTCGGGTATAGGCGCCAACGTAGGTATCATGGGCATAATACTGCCGATTTATACTATAATTGACATGATTGAAACTGCTGAAAACGTCTGGTCCGACTCATGTGTGTGCGCTATAACCGACAAAGTAGTCAGCAAAACACAGAAAGCATAACGGTATTAAAATATGTAGCCAAACTGATTTGTGTCAGTTCTGTAACATCATAGGTACTGATGTCACAGAATTGACACATTACTTTTCTTCATGTTGCCTATTGTTCTTTTGTATCTGTTCTTTCTTAAAATCTTTCCAGTGGTTATTCATATTTCTGTGGGCTCTGACAGCAGTAATACCTGTCAGATCTTTCAGAAGCTGTAACACTCGGTGACCGAAGTTCCGTCTGACAAATTTTCCTTCTGCAAGTCTGTGATCAGGAGTAAGTTTCAGTCTGATTTCTTCCGGATTGACACCCTCGACCCGTTCTATAAGTGCTAAAATAGACGGTTGAAGTTCAGGTGCTTCCGTAGGTTCGTATATTTCTATTTCTTCCGTATTAAATTTCGCTCCCACCCATTGCTTAGCTTCTTTCAGAGTAATGTATTCTTTATCTATTATGTAGACTTCAGCGTATGTACTTACAAAAAACGGTTCGTCAGGACGATTGAATCTGAACATATCCCGTCCACGTCCTTCAGACTCAATATTAAATGAATAGCCGGTCAG
This sequence comes from uncultured Porphyromonadaceae bacterium, assembly GCA_947177575.1. Taxonomy (GTDB): domain Bacteria; phylum Bacteroidota; class Bacteroidia; order Bacteroidales; family Muribaculaceae; genus Lepagella. Next base: position 5,806 of record CAMWVA010000075.1, read on the forward strand.
CTCCATAGGAGATATACGGTCTTTGATCACATTATCATAGTTAAACCGGACTCTGAAATTATCAAAATCAAAATAATCTTTAAAGAAAGCTGCCAGATTCGGTACCCACTTTCTACTTAGTGTGTCTGCCAGTACGTTTACATTGATAGTGACCCTGTCCCGATTCTTTATCCATATTTCTGTAGGACTATATTTACCACACAAAGTATCAGTGCCGTATTCAGTCTTTCCGAGAGCAGGCGGCAACTGAGATACCGAGGCAATTCCTATCCAGTCTGACCATGAAAAATGATAATTACATTCATTGCTAACACTGTCCATACCTTCGGTATCAGTGAAACGATAATAGGATTTGCTTTTCAGAACTCTCGGACGTGCCCATCCCCTAAAACGTGTCTTATCATCCGGTGTCAGCATATAATCAACCATTTTCTCACGAAAGAGAAAGACAGTATCGGTATAAGTAGTCAGTGTGGAATATTCGCGTACATAACCTAAAAGATGCAGGATTTTATGCTGTTTGGTTTCGACAACTACCTCAGGTAACTCTGTCAGATTTTCCTGTAAAAATATAGTATCCATAATCTCCCTTGTCACTGTTTTCTCTTTAAAGCCCAGACAACGGATTGTAACAGGATAACTTGCCTGTGAAATATAAGGCATTCTACCATTGGCGTTACAGACCCCGGCAACATGCCCCTTACAGTCAAATAACGATGCCCCCGGCAAAGGCATACGTGTAATTGAATCAGCCACAACAGGTGTACGTGTCTGCCCCTCTACCCTGAAACTGATAAGAACAAACACTAAAATTATTACACCATACAGCTTTAGCCCTATCTGCATATTCTATTTCTACTACTGATATGGTGCAAAATTACATTAATCTCCTGCCCTCTGTCATTATATCTTTCCTTAATTAGTCTTAATTAATCTATTTTTTAGCATTTTAACTTTTCTACAATCAGAAATTAAAAATTGCCTGACCTACTACTTATCGGATTTAACACATTTGTATATACATAAAAATCAACAGCACAGATACGGAGTTCATCTTTCTCAAACACATCAAATCTCTTTGGATGAATCGTGTATCGAGTGCAATGAATGTACCAATTCAATTTTACCAAAACTTTTCTCTCACTCCCGATGTTCTAAAGATAGAAAATCGTTTCATGATGTTAGGTTAGTTAGAAAGTATTATGGAAAACACACAAGGCGCCAATCCGTGAGGACAGGCGCCTTGAGCATTTTTAGAGGAGCTGAAGTTAGGGATAGAGGGGAGTATTAAAGCGACGGCGTTCCGGGTCGTGCCACCACCCCCATTTATTGAAGTAGCGTATCATGTTCCATGTATGTATAGCAAGCAATTTCTTGTTATGATAAGAGCCGGCACGATGAGCGTGTATTACGGTTTCAGCCGGATAGTAGAGGGTTTCGTAATAGCGGTGTATACGGCGTGTCAGGTCTATGTCTTCGGGATACATGAAAAAACGTTCGTCGAAAAGCCCTACACAACGTAAAGCATCGGTACGCAACAGCATGAAACTACCCTGATGATAAGGTATGTTATGCTCCACGTCAGGGTCAAGATGCTGGAGAGTATAACGTTTGTTACGTCCGGCAAACAGTCGTTTCGGCAGAAAACGCCGTCCGAATACATCTAAAGGGGTCGGCAACATACGTACCGCAGGTTGGCGTCTGCCATCGGGATAAACAAGACGCGGCTGCAGCTGGCCTATCTTATGGCGTGCATTCATGACAGCTATAAGTCGCGGTAGAACTTCCGGTTCAAAACGGACATCACTGTTAAGCACCAGATGATAATCGGCATTGATAGCAAGCGCACGGCGTATAGCAGCATTATGACCGGCACCGTAACCCGGATTACGCAGTGGTATATATTCTGTTCTGGGTATGTCGGCGACAAAATTTTTTATACGGCGTTCACCGCCGTTATCGACTATATAGATACGTTTCACCTCATCGCATTTAAGCGAATCAAGACAGGCACGCAGTTCCTGCCTGTCAGTGTGGTAGGTCACAATTGAAACTGTGGTGATACTCATGAATGTCAAAATAAAGACATCGAAAAACTAAAAATTAAGACCATCGGCCTATAAGACTACGAAAATAACGAAATTTTAGGACTTCTGTACCACTTGAAGCGTGAAAAATGATTAAATTTGCCCATACATCTCTATAAGACCGGAGCGCGGTTATAATACAATCTGAAAATGCAGCATAGAAAAACTGTCACAATATACGGCGCATCGTCGTCGGATATAGAAAAATGTTATAAGGAAGCCGCTTTTGAAACAGGACGCCTTTTAGCCAATACAGGCGCAGCTGTAGCCTGCGGCGGCGGTCGTAGCGGACTTATGGCAGCCGTTATTGAGGGTGCCTTAGAAGCCGGCGGCCACACTATCGGGATTTTACCTGAATTTATGGAACGTCGTGGCTGGGGTCATACAGGCCTGAGCGAAAAGATAATAACACCCGATATGCATACCCGCAAGGAACGTATGCTTACTATGGCGACAGGTATTATAGCTCTGCCCGGCGGTGTAGGGACTCTCGAAGAACTGTTAGAAGCCATAACATGGCGGCAGCTTAATCTCTATCACGGGCATGTGGTCATTCTCAACACGGCCGGATATTACGACCCGTTAGCCGCAATGCTTGAACGCAGTATTGAACAACACTTCATGCACCCCGATCACCGGGAACTATGGCATATAGCTGCTACTCCTGCCGAAGCTGTCCGTATAGCGCTAAGTGAAGACTGCCACGGTGACTTCAGTCAGAAAATCCATGTCGGCTGATACTGAACCGGACAGAATTTATTAATTTTGAAGACTCATAATTTAGATATCCTCACGATACGGTGAAATGTCATGGTGTCGTAATTACTTTAATCCGTATTTATTTCCATGAAACCTACAATTAAGATATACTGCCGCAACATCTCATCTTATATAGATGTGGAAGGGGGCGAGACATTGATAGAAGTTGCTTCAAGGCTGTTCGGCGACAGTAATTTTACACCCGTATGTGCTATTGTGAATAACCGCTCCGAAGATCTCGGTTTTCCGATATTCATGCCCAAACAGGTGGAGTATCTCGATGCCGCCAGCGCTGTAGGACGCCGTACCGTAGTGCGTTCTCTGTGTATGCTGCTTTACCGTGCCGTGTGCGATATTCTGCCAGACTCCAATCTCCGTATAGAGCATAGCATTTCTCACGGCTATTATTGTCGTCTGGTCAATCCCGACACACAGGAGGCCGAGACAGTAACCGCTGATACCGTCGAACAACTGCGTGTACGTATGCAGCAACTCGTAGAAGCCGATATGCCGTTCGAGCGTAAAGAACGTCTTACGGAAGATGTACTGAAACGTTTTCGTCGCCAGCGACTTACTGCAAAAGTATTACTTCTCGAGACTACCCGCCGTCTCTATACCACATATTATACTCTGGATGGTATAGCCGATAGTTTCTACGGCCCGTTAGTGCCCAATACAGGTCTGCTCAAAGTATTTGATCTGTTGCCCTGGAAGGACGGTATGCTTCTGCTGCCTCCCGACAGTGCTAACCCTAAGGTACCGGCCACACCTGTAGTACAGGAAAAAATGTACCGTGCCTTCACCGAGCACCTCAGATTCAATCGCATCATCAAAGTATCGAATGTAGGTGAACTCAACCGTGCTGTCCGTACACACCAGACTTCTCAGCTTATCAATGTAGCCGAAGCTATGCACGACAAGTTGCTCGGAAAGATAAGTGACCAGATACTTGAGCGCCGTCGGCAGGGCGGCGGACGTATAGTGCTTATAGCCGGCCCGTCATCAAGCGGTAAAACTACCACTACCAAGCGTCTCGGCATACAGCTCATGACTAATCTCATGACACCGAAGATGATTTCGCTTGATGATTATTTTATCGACCGTCATCTCACTCCGCGTGATGCCTCGGGGGACTATGATTACGAACATCTGCACGCACTTGACCTTGAACGTCTTAATTCAGATCTACAGAGTCTGCTTAACGGTGAGGAAATCAATCTTCCGACCTATAGCTTCGAATTCGGACGTCGTATTGACAAAGACCGTCCGCTACGTCTTGAAGCCGACGAAGTTCTTCTCATCGAGGGCATTCACGGACTGAATCCCGAATTGGTAAGCGGTCTTGATCAAGGTGATGTGTTTAAGGTATATGTATCAGCTCTGACAACTTTATGTATTGACAATCACAACTGGATTTCAACTACCGACAACCGTCTGCTAAGGCGTGTGGTACGCGACCATCGTTACCGCCATATCTCAGCTCTTGAGACACTGAGGCGCTGGCCCAGTGTACGCCGTGGCGAGGAACGCTGGATATTCCCATTTCAGGAGAATGCCGATGCAACATTCAATTCATCACTTATCTTCGAGTTAGGCGTCATGAAAGCTTATGCAGAACCGTTGCTGCATGATGTACCGCAGAATGATGCCCAATATGCCGAAGCTTTCCGACTGCTGAAATTATTGGGATATTTCGAGAATATACCGGTTGACCAGATACCTACTACATCACTGCTGCGAGAATTCCTCGGCGGCTCATCGTTCCACTATTGACTTTTGTGTCCCGTTCTGACGGGCCTGCTGACCAATGAAAGAATTTACGGATCATGATATAGAACGTATCGAAGACCTCATAGACGACAGCAAGGAACAGGAAGTACGTGAGGAGATACATGAGCTGCATCCGGCCGACATCGCCGAACTGCTGCAAAAACTAAGTGTCAAAAGAGCCGAGTGGCTGTTCAACCTTATCGAAGACAACGAGACCAAAGCCGATGTGCTTATGGAGCTTGATGAGGAGGACCGCAAGCAGCTGCTCGAAGGCATGGACCCTGAACAGATAGGTCACTTCATCGATCTTCTCGACACCGACGATGCCGTTGACCTTATACAGGAACTCGACGCTGAAGACCGGGATCAGGTCATAAAGCATATCGACGATATGGAGCAGGCAGGTGACATTGTGGACCTGCTGCAATATGACGAGGATACGGCCGGCGGTCTGATGGGTACCGAGATGATAACGGTCAACGAAAATTGGTCGATGCCTCAGTGCCTTATGGAAATGCGGCGACAGGCCGAAGACCTTGATGACATTTATTACGTCTATGTCATAGATAACGAGAAGCGTCTCAAGGGTATCCTGCCGTTAAAGAAAATGATTACCCATCCGTCGGTCTCAAAGATAAAACATGTCATGGAGACAGATCCTGTCTCGGTACGTACTGAAACACCTATCGAAGAAGTGGCTATCGACTTTGAGAAATACGACCTTGTAGCCATGCCTGTCGTAGACAGTATCGGCCGGCTGGTAGGACAAATCACAGTCGATGACGTCATGGACGAGGTGCGTGAACAGAGTGAACGTGACTATCAGTTGGCTGCCGGTATATCGTCGGATGTAGATGCAGATGACTCTGTGTTTGCCCAGACCAAAGCACGTATTCCGTGGCTGCTTATAGGTATTATAGGCGGTATTGTAAATTCGATAATTCTAAGTGGCTTTGAGGCTCAGATAGCAGCTGTGACAGCTTTGGCTATCTTCATTCCGCTTATCGGAGGTACCGGTGGTAACGTCGGTGTGCAGGCTTCGGCAATAGTGGTTCAGGGTCTCGCCAACGGTAGTCTCGATATACGCAATGCATGGAAACAGATAGGCCGCGAAGTAATTATAGCTCTTATGAACGCTGTGGTTATATCTTCGGTAGTGTTAGGATACATAATGCTGACCCAACCTTTGCCTGACAAATACGGTGTGGCTTTAGCTGTAGGCGGTTCGCTTTTCTGTGTGGTCATATTTGCCACTGTTTTCGGTACTCTCGTCCCGCTGACTCTCGAACGTCTGAAAGTAAATCCGGCTCTTGCCACCGGCCCTTTTATACAGATTACCAACGACGTTGTGGGCCTTCTTATCTACGTGGCTATGTCGATGTGGATGCTAAGTCTTTTCAATCTTACCTGATTTCAGCATAATAATAAAGCAAAAGCCTCGGAACGGTACAAGTTCCGAGGCTTTTATCTTTAATGTTGTGTATCAGCTGTAAGCAAAAAGAAGATTAATCCTCCGGCTCCTCGTTAAGGGCTTCGAAGTAGCAGTCGGCGATAGCTGTCCACTCTTCAAGTGAGCCCTGAGTAGTGAATCCGGGACGTTCGGCAGGATTTCCGAGATCGCCTTCAGCCACACTTTCTGTGAGTGTTACCACTACTGGAGGTACTTCAGTATCTTCGTTATAGAAATTATTGATGTCTACACCTGACTTATCCTCTTCGATAAGATAAACCTCACCGTTATAACGGTAAAGGCCCATTATACGTACCACTTCGGCTTTATCACCGTTGCGTACTACTACTGCGGGAATATAGTGGAAACCTGCTGTAGCATTGTTCCAGAGTATAGCACCTATATTACGGGCTTCCATATCGTTGGACAGAGCCTGCTTAGCTTGTGTGAACAGCGCCTGTGCCTGCTGAGAGAATTGTTGTGTACTTTTCATAACCATATATGTGATTTGTAATTTTATTATATATACGCCTCACAAGTCAGTTCAGTTCACTGTAACAGCACAGAATTGTTTTGTTTATCTGTGAGCAGCGACCGGGAGGCAGCAGAAGCATCGGTTATACCGGCGTGGGCCGCAAGGTCATACCAGTAATCAGCAGTATGTAGAGCTTCGGGAGCATCTGCCGGGAGCTCCGGTCTTCCTTCCAGACTGTCAGGGAAAATATCAAGAAGTTCGGCTATGACAAACTGTGCGGCAGCATTGCCACGCAACGCTGCGGTCAGAAAGTAATGCAGCGAACGTTCATGGTCGTAACTGACACCCTGTGCACGGCTGTAAGCATCGCCAAGCAAAGCAAAAGCCTCGGCAAGTGAATCGCGTTCAGCCACTACATCAAACAGTTCAACACCTACAGTCGGTGCTCGATGTGTATAGAAACGCCGTCCGAGAGTCATAAGCGTATCAGAAGGAAGAGATTTCCACTCGGGCATTTTGAGCACTAATAGTTTCAACTGTGCATCGGCTACACCGCCTTCGATAGCTACCCTGTAGAGAGCTTCGGCACGTGCGGTATCAGGAGCAGAACCGAGTCCTGCTTTCAGCAAATCAGCTAACTGTGCCTGTGCCGTAGGCAAGCCTTCTGCAGCGGCACGTCCAAGCCAATACTGAGCTTCACGGTATGATGGTGCGACGGCAGAATCGGCAGGATAAGCAAGCAGATAACCTAAGTTGTTAGCAGCTTTGGCATCACCGTTATCAGCCGCCGCGCGCATAAGGGCCAGACCACGTTCGCGATCAGCCGGGTCCGTGCTGCGGTAAAGCAAAAAGCCGGCATAGCTCTGAGCAGGTACGTAACCTGTCTCAGCCGAACGCAAATACAGCTCAATAGCGACGACACTATCGGGCGCGATACTGTCGTAACCTCGTTCAGTCAGATATGCCACACGGTACAATGCTTCACCGTCACCGCTGTCGGCACGCATACGGAGTTCGCGCAGTGCTTCATCACGCTGTGTTCCCTCATACGAAGGGACAGCAGCGGCACCTAAACATAATGCGCCAGACAGGACAAAAGGAAGCAGACGTTGTGCTGAGGGCATAAGACATTATAGATATAACGGGTTATTGTTTCGGTGTGAGTGTCACAAGAGGCACCAGCATCTCCTGCAGTGAGATACCGCCGTGCTGGAAAGTACCGGTATAATACTGCACGTAGTAGTTGTAATTATTGGGATAGGAGAAGAAATCGTCATTGCAAGCATAAATATACGTGCTTGACAAGTTAGGAGCAGGCAGACCGAATTTCTTCGGATTGTGCATTTCGTAGACCTGACGCGGATTGTAATTGAGATTCTTTCCTACCTTATAGCGTAGATTTGTAGTAGTGTTACGATCTCCCACTACCTTGATTGGAGTATCGACGCGTATAGTTCCGTGATCAGTAGTGACAATGACCTTGTAACCAAGTTCAGCCAGACGACGGAAAATGTCGGTAGCCGAAGAGTGACGGAACCACGATTCCGTGAGTGAACGGTAAGCGGCATCACTGTTAGCCAACTCACGTATCATCTTAGACTCCGTTCGGGCGTGCGATAGCATATCTATGAAGTTCATCACCACTACATTCAGAGGTAATTCCTTGATTTCGTTAAGCTTCTGTATGAAACGCTCACCGCCGGATGAATCGTTAAGTTTGTGGTATGAAAATTTCTCTTTACGACGGAAACGTTCAAGCTGTGTCTGAATCAGTTCACTCTCGTGTATGTTAAGACCTTCATCTTCGTCCTCTTCCACCCATAGCTTAGGATACATCGTGGCTATCTGGAGCGGCATCAGACCGGCAAAGATAGCGTTACGTGCATACTGTGTCGATGTGGGCAGAATAGTAGTGTAGAGTTCCTCGCTGACATTGAAATACTCGCTTATTAGCGGCTGTACCACACGCCACTGATCGAGACGGAAATTATCAATAAGTATAAAGCAAACTTTCTCTCCCTTATCAAGCAAAGGGAAGACACGGCGACGGAATATTTCGTTACTCATCAGCGGATGCTGTTCCGATGTCACCCAGTCTTCATAATTGCGCTTGACAAACTTGCAGAAGTTTGAATTGGCATCACGTTTCTGCATAAGCAACAGCTCGCCCATAGCAGTATCGGTATCAGCCAACTTTAGTTCCCAGCGCACAAGCTGACGGTAGACTTCCATCCAGTCTTCGACAGAAGCAGCCATATTGATGAGCGAGGAAATTTTCTGAAATTCCTGCTGATAGTCACTTGTAGCCTGTGCGGCTACAAGTTCGCTGCTATGCAGATTCTTCTTTATAGACAGCAGAATCTGACTCGGATTTACCGGCTTGATAAGATAATCGGCTATCTGATTGCCTATAGCCTGATTCATGATATTCTCTTCCTCGCTTTTGGTTATCATGATAACCGGTACTTCAGGATGAGCCTGATTGATGCGGGTGAGAGTTTCGAGACCGGAAAGACCGGGCATATTCTCATCAAGCAGAATAAGATTGAAACTTTCGTGGTCAAGTGCATCAAGAGCGTCACGGCCATTCGAAACGGTAGTGACTTCGTAGCCTTTGGCTTTTAAAAAGAGTATATGTGGTTTCAGAAGGTCGATTTCATCATCGGCCCAGAGTATTTTTTCCATAATCGGGGATTAAAGGTGAGAATCAGAATTATCGAAGTGATCGGAGGTATCCGAGTTATCGGAGTGATCGGAGGTATCCGAGTTATCGGAATTATCGGAATTATCTGAGCTATCAGAATTATCCGAGGTATCGGAGGTATCGGAGGTATCCGAGTTATCCGAGGTATCGGAGGTATCAGATTGCTCCGACAGTTCCGATTGCTCCGATTCTTCGGAATTTTCGGATTCTTCGGATGGCTCCGATAATTC
>CAMWVA010000076.1 GCA_947177575.1 uncultured Porphyromonadaceae bacterium
CACCCCGCCTCCCAGGTACCTCCTGGTCCTGTGCGCGAGCTTCAGCTCGCCTCCACGCCCTCGCCTCCACACCCCGCCTCCCAGGTACCTCCTGGTCCTGTGCGCGAGCTTCAGCTCGCCTCCATGCCCTCGCCTCCACACCCCGTCTCCCCGGTGCCTCCTGGTTCTGTGTGCGAGATTCAGCTCGCCTCTAAAAATAATACCCCCTGCTCCGTGACCTCAGCGGCCCACGAAACAGGGGGTATTATTTTCACAGTCTCTTATCAGCCTTCGATCTCACTCTTAGGCCCTTCCGGCTCTTTAGGAGCATCAGCAGAACGATGAGTAAACGTAAGTTTATCATCACCCTCCTTATATGTCACCTCTATCAGGCCGCCAGGCTCACCATTAGCGTTCAAAGTAAGCAGAAGCTCAGCTAATTCATCCTCCAGATACTTCTGAATAGAGCGCTTCAGCGGACGCGCACCGAAATTCTTGTCATAACCCTTTTCAGCTATAAAGTTTTTGGCTTCTTCCGACAGATTAAGAAGGAAACCAAGTTTCTCTATTCTCTTATAGAAATCACTCAGTTCTATATCTATTATCTGGAATATAGCCTTCTTGTCAAGCTGGTCAAACATTATGACATCATCAACTCGATTAAGAAACTCCGGCGAAAAGGCTTTGTTAAGTGCTTTCGAAATTACACCACGCGCCTGCTCCTTTTGGTCGGCAGCAGTTTGGAAACCAACCCCGGTACCGAAATCCTTAAGCTGACGCGAACCGATGTTGCTCGTCATTATAAGTATCGTATTCTTAAAATCAATACGACGGCCGAGAGAATCAGTAAGGCGTCCTTCGTCCATAACCTGAAGCAACAGATTAAACACATCCGGGTGAGCCTTCTCTATCTCGTCAAGAAGCACTACAGAATACGGATGGCGACGCACCTTTTCAGTCAGCTGACCTCCCTCTTCATAACCTACATATCCCGGAGGTGCACCGACAAGACGCGAGACAGTAAACTTCTCCATAAACTCCGACATATCCATACGTATCAAAGCATCTGAAGAGTCAAATAGATACATAGCAAGCTTCTTGGCAAGATGTGTCTTACCTACACCTGTAGGACCAAGGAACATAAACGTACCAATCGGCTTATTGGGGTCTTTCAGACCGATACGGTTACGTTGTATAGCCTTTACAAGCTTTTTGATGGCCTCATCCTGACCTACAACACTTCCTTTGAGCGCATCGCCCATTTTAAGCAGACGCACACCTTCAGCCTGAGCTATACGCTGTGTCGGAACTCCGGTCATCATAGCTACGACTTCCGCTACTTTCTCCTCGTCTACTTCCTGACGCTCATTATCAAGCTGTGCTTCCCAGGCTTTCTTGGCAGCTTCAAGCTCCTGTTTCTGCTTATTCTCTTTATCACGCAGATTGGCAGCAAGCTCAAAATCCTGATTGTGGGCAGCCTTATATTTCTCTGCTGAAGTTGCATCTATCTCTTTTTCAAGACGCTCTACTTCCTCAGGCACTTTAATATTGGTAATGTGCACTCGCGAACCGGCTTCGTCAAGAGCATCAAGAGCCTTATCAGGGAAAGTACGGTCACTTACATATCGCTCCGTAAGGTCAACACAAGCCTTAAGAGCGGCATCGGTATATGTGACATTATGATGTTCCTCATACTTCTCTTTCACCTTATTCAGAATCTCCAAAGTCTCTTCTCGGCTTGTGGGTTCTACCATCACCTTTTGGAAACGACGTTCAAGAGCACCGTCTTTCTCTATATTCTGACGGTATTCATCAAGCGTCGTAGCACCGATACATTGTATCTCACCACGTGCCAGAGAAGGCTTAAGCATATTGGCTGCATCCATCGACCCCGGAGCACCTCCGGCTCCGACGATAGTATGTATCTCGTCGATAAAGAGTATAATCTCAGGATGTTTGCTCAACTCGTCAATCACAGCCTTGATACGTTCCTCAAACTGACCACGATACTTTGTACCGGCTACCATACCGGCCATATCCAAACCTATGACACGCTTGTCAAAAAGTATACGTGACACCTTTTTCTGAACTATCCGCAATGCCAGTCCCTCAACGATAGCAGATTTACCGACACCGGGTTCACCTATAAGCACCGGATTATTCTTTTTACGACGCGACAATATCTGGGCTAAGCGCTCTATCTCATTTTCACGTCCTACTACCGGGTCAAGACGGCCCTCGGCAGCAGCCTTAGTCATGTCGTAACCGAATTTGTTAAGGGCAGGTGTGTCACCTCCGGCACCCTTATCACCGCTGCGTCCCGAAGTGCTTTTCGAACGTGACGACTCCCGTGGAGCAAAACTCTCATCATCGTCGTCATCTTCTTCGAAATTTTTAGCCATATCGCTCGGCAGATCCGAGATGCTCTGAAAGGAAATATCGAAATTAAGATACTCCTCTTTTATATGTTTCAATATCTCGCTATCCATGTGACGCTGATCGTGCATCAAAGCCATCAGTATGTGTTCGCCCGCTATGGTATGCGCATGCAGCTTCCGGGCCTCCGAGGTGGCAAGCTGCAGATGGCGTATAGCGGCCAGAGTGATTTTATACTGCTGTTCAAACAGAGTAGTCGTCTCTCCGCCGGGCTGTGTCTGCGAGAGGTATTGTTCCAACTCGCCTACCATCTTGTCTATGTCAACATTCAGCTGGCTCAGTATCCTGTAGGTAAAACCGTTCTTGTCGCGTATGGCACCAAGCACAAAATGCTCGCTCCCTATCACAGGCGAATGAAAACGGCAAGCCTCAGCGTAGGCCGCTTCAAGTACTGGCCTGAACTGTTGAGAAAAATCATTTTTCATCTGCGTTGTTCCTCTTTTTCTTCTTTGCATTTAGGTTGCATCGTCTTTCAAACAACATTAACACCGTTTTTGTTTGGATTTTTTTAATGTCGTCTTTACAACTGCTTCCTATTTTATATTTTTATTGACTGTTTCGATATATAACAAATAGCGTGCCAATCTTTACTCGTTTTTTTTAAACGGCTGTCTTGCCTATCACAAAAAAAATGATTAACTTTGTTGCTTGCAAAGCAGCCGAAGCGCTGTCGTCCTAACCTCTGCTCTCCTGATTTCAAACGGTTCGGACACATGAATTGAAAACATTTTACAATGCAAGGAGACGATAAAATAATTCCGATCAATATCGAGTCGGAAATGAAGAGTGCCTACATCGACTATTCGATGTCGGTTATTGTCAGTCGTGCCCTGCCCGATGTCCGTGACGGATTCAAGCCCGTTCACCGGAGGGTACTTTACGGCATGAACGAATTGGGTAACTTCTTTTCAGGCGATACTAAGAAATCTGCTCGTATCGTAGGTGAGGTTATGGGTAAGTACCACCCTCATGGTGATTCTTCCATATATCTTACTATGGTGCGTATGGCACAGGAATGGTCGCTCCGTTATCCTCTTGTGTTCGGACAGGGTAATTTTGGCTCTATTGATGGTGATTCTCCCGCCGCTATGCGTTACACAGAGGTCAAACTTGCCAAAATGGGTGAGGAAATGCTCGAAGACCTTGACAAAGAAACGGTCGATTTTGTACCGAACTTCGACAATACTCTTATGGAGCCTTCCGTGCTCCCCACACGCATACCTAATCTTCTGGTCAATGGTGCTTCCGGTATAGCAGTCGGTATGGCTACAAACATGCCACCCCACAATCTTACCGAAGCCCTTAATGCCTCACTTGCACTTATTGACAATCCGGAAATAGATATCGAAGGTCTGATGCAATACATTCTTGCTCCTGATTTCCCGACAGGAGGCGAGATTTTCGGTATGCAAGGTGTACGTGATGCTTTCGAGACTGGACGCGGACGTATTATCATAAGAGCAAAGGCTGATATAGAGTCTACCGGCACTCATGACCAGATAATAATATCCGAGATTCCGTACGGTGTGCTGAAAAATGATCTTGTCAAGAGTATAGCGGACCTTGTAGAAGATAAAAGAATTGAAGGTATTGCCGATATTACCGATACCTCAGCACGTGGTAAAATGCACATTGCCATAGATATCAAACGCGATGCCAATGCCCGTGTGATACTCAATAAGCTCTATAAGCTTACACAGCTTCAGACATCTTTTAGTGTCAATAACGTTGCTCTTGTCAACGGACGCCCAAGAACACTTAATCTGAAAGAACTGCTTGAAGCTTTTGTGTCTCACCGTCACGAAGTGGTGATAAGACGTTCACGCTACGAGTTGCGTAAAGCTGAAGAACGTGCTCACATTCTCAGAGGTCTTATGATTGCATGTGACAGTATTGATGAAGTCATATCCATAATACGGGCCTCGCAAAGTACAGACGATGCCCGTCAGGCACTCAGTACCAGATTCGGTCTTGATGAAATTCAGACACGTGCTATCGTCGAAATGAGACTGCGCCAGCTTACAGGACTCGAAATGGAAAAACTCCGTAGTGAATATGATGATCTCATGAACACTATCGGACACCTTAATCTTATTCTTACCGACGACGCTGTATGTCGTCAGGTAATGAAAGACGAGCTCATAGAAATCCGTGACAAATACGGCGACGAACGCTGTACTAAAATCAATCACTTCTCAGGTGATCTCAATGCTGAGGATTTCTATCCTGATGATGAAATGGTCATCACTATCTCTCATCTCGGATATATCAAGCGTACTCCGTTGTCCGAATTCCATGCCCAACAGCGCGGTGGACTTGGTTCAAAAGGAGGTAATACCCGTGACGAAGATTTTATGGAGCATATCTACATGGCTACAAACCATAACTACATGCTCTTCTTCACACGAAAAGGTAAATGTTACTGGCTTAAAGTCTATGAAATTCCGGAAGGCACAAAAACTTCAAAAGGCCGGGCTATACAAAACCTACTCAATATTGAACCTGACGATGCTGTAAAAGCTTTCATACGCATTAAACATCTCGGCGACGAAGAATACACTGCTTCGCACAATCTGATTTTCTGTACCCGTAACGGTATCATAAAGAAAACTTCTCTTGCCGCTTATTCACGTCCGCGTGCCAATGGTGTCAATGCTATATTAATCCGTGACGACGATGAATTGCTCGGAGTACGTCTTACCGACGGCAATTCTGAGATTATCATGGCTGATCGTGACGGCCGCGCAATCCGTTTCCACGAAAGTAAGGTGCGTGAGACAGACCGTGCCACTATTGGTGTCCGAGGTATGACTCTTGCCTCTTCCGACGATAAAATCGTCGGTATGATAACCATGAAGGAAAATTCCACACATACTGTTATGGTAATATCCGAAAATGGTTATGGCAAACGGTCCTCTCTCAGTGATTACCGCATCACCAATCGTGGCGGCAAAGGCGTCAAGACACTTAATATAACTCCCAAAACCGGTATGCTTGTAGCCATCATGGACGTCGATGACTACAACGACCTGATTATTATTAATCAGAGTGGTGTAGCTCTACGGCTGCCTGTAGCTTCGCTTCGCATAGTAGGACGTGCCACACAGGGAGTACGCCTTATTGACCTCTCGAAACGCGGTGATGCTATTGCGTCCGTCTGCAAAGTCATGTCAGATCCTGATAGTCTTCCGGCTGAAGAGGAAGCCGATTCTCCGGAAGGTGAAAATGTAGTTGAATCCGACACCGTACACCAGCCTGTTCCGACAGATACTGACACTGATAACGAAATCATTGAAGACGACATCGACATTGAAATCGAAGAAGTAGACGATACTGAGATTGAGGACGATACCGAGATTGAGGACGATACCGAGATTGAAAATGAAATCGAAGAGACAGATGATACTCTTGATGAGTAAACCTTCGGCCGCTCGAATATTCTTATTTACATAAGTCTAAATCATAATAACATAAATTCTGACAAACATGAAAAAGTTTTTTTCTTTAGCTCTATGTCTGGCTGCTGTCTGCTCTATGTCGGCTCAGAAGCAGAATGTCGATCAGGCCGCAAAACTTTCGGGCAAGTCAGATAAGCTTGCCGAAGCACGCGAACTCATCAAGGCAGCTATGGAAGATCCGGAGACAAAAAATGATGCCCGTACTTATTTCGTAGCTGGCAAAATCGAGCTTGATGCCTTCGATAACGGCTATAAAGCCCAGATGATTAATCCAGACAACGCTAACACTGACGAGATGGGTCAGCAGCTTCTCAATGCCTATGGCTACTTCCTTCAGGCGCTTCCGCTTGATAGCGTGCCCGATGCTAAAGGTAGCATTAAACCCAAATTCTCAAAAGACATTGTCAGCAAACTCGCTGGTCATCATCAGGATTTCGGTAACGCAGGCGTAAACTTCTTTAACAGTAAGAAGTTCTATCCACAGGCTTACGAAGCTTTCATGATTTACTCCGATATGCCATCTCTTCCCTTTATGGGTAAGTCAGCTCCCGCTGTTGCTCCGGAAGATATAGCTACCTTCTATTTCAATGCAGGCCTGTCAGCATATTCTGGTAATGCTGTTGATAAAGCTGCTGCTGCTTTCAAGAAAGCTCGTGAAGCAGGATACCCGGCTGAAGAACCCTATATCTACGAGATTGCCAGCTGGCAGAATATAGCTCAGACCGACGAAGCACGTACCGAGGAAGCTAAAAAGAATATATTTGCTGCCGCAAAAGCCGGCTACGATAAGTTCGGTCTGCAGAATCCTCTGTTCATGAATAACATGATTAATTCTATGGTATCTGACGGCAATACAGCTGCTGCCATAGATCTTCTTACTCAAGAGATTACTGCTCATCCTGACAATGCCGTTCTTTACGGCCTGCGTGGCTATGTCAACGACCGTGCCGGTAACGATGATGCCTCGGAAGCTGACTATCTTAAAGCCGCTTCTATGCCTGATGTAGACTTTGAGACACTGAAAAATGCCAGCAAGAAGATAGCTCGTATCGGTACTATGAAATGGGCCAATATCGAAGGCGCTACTGAGGCACAGCGTAACGAAATCAAAACACATTACTTTGACAAGGCTATGGAAATAGCTGACAAGGCTGCCAACATTAATCCTAATGATGACGACCTCAACTATGTAATTGAAAACATACAGTACGCTCTTGATACATACTTCTGATTAATTTCTGTTCGGACGTTTCTGAACAGACTCAGAATTGTAAATCTTGTATGCAGACCTATCTGTCATTATTCAGACAATAGGTCTGCATATACATTTTTTCAGTTAATAAAGTTTCCGACATTAACATTCTACCTATAATTCTACCTGTAATAAGGTTATAATTCATGTTAAATACACCTTCACTATATATTATCTTTTTGTCAACTTATGTTTTTTGATTAACTTTGCACTGTTTTTGGTCCATGTGTGACCCTTAGGCACGGTTATCCGTTTTTAATGGGGAATATGTGGTCGTTAATTCTTATTTTTCGTATTGGCACAGATGGACGCCACTGGGCCGGAATTTAGAATTTTAATAGAGTTAGATGGGACTTTTCTCTTTCACACAGGAAATAGCAATGGACTTGGGAACTGCCAATTCCATCATCATACATAACAACAAGATTGTTGTTGATCAACCAAGTGTGGTGGCCGTCGAGAATAAGACCGACAAACTGCTTGCTGTCGGAACCTTGGCCCACCAGATGGAAGGTAAGGAGCCTCCTGGCATCCGTACCATTCGTCCTCTGCGCGACGGCGTGATAGCAGACTTCAACGCTGCCGAGATGATGATTCGAGGCATGGTGAAGATGGTTAATTCCAAACGTCGTTGGTTCTCGCCTTCACTACGTATGGTAGTATGTATACCTTCAGGTTCAACTGAAGTTGAAATACGTGCTGTCAGGGATTCGAGCGAACACGCCGGTGGTCGTGACGTCTATATGATTTATGAGCCTATGGCAGCCGCTCTCGGTATCGGTATCGATGTGGAGGCACCGGAAGGCAATATGATTATTGATATAGGTGGTGGCTCTACCGAAATTGCAGTCATCTCGCTTGGCGGTATTGTCTGCAACCGTAGTATCCGTATCGCAGGTAATGACCTTACCGCCGATATTCAGGACCACATGGGTAGCGTACATAATCTGAAAGTCGGCACTACAATGGCCGAAAAAATCAAGATTAACGTAGGTTCTGCTCTCTCGGTACTTGATAATCCGCCGGAAGACTTTATCGTTACCGGACCTAACCGTATGACGGCTCTGCCGATGGAAGTACCGGTTTCGTATGTTGAAATCGCACGCTGTATAGAGAAGACTATCTCAAAGATGGAAGCTGCTATACTTGCTGCTCTTGACCAGACTCCTCCGGAGCTTTATGCCGATATTGTCAAAAACGGTATTTATCTTGCCGGTGGCGGTGCATTGTTACGTGGATTGGCCAAGAGGTTCTCTGACAAGATGCATATTGAGTTCAAGATTGCCGAAGACCCGCTGCACGCTGTGGCAAAAGGTACAGGTATAGCGCTTAAGAACATCAGTCGCTTTAAATTCCTCATCCGATAATATGTCCTACCGGCATCCGGCGCGAAGTTGTCTACACTTTCAGGTGGTCTTCTGCTCCGGGTGCCTTTGATTTTTTGTCTGCCGGTGAGAAATCTGCTTAATTTCCTCATACATTACAGCACATGGTTCGTTTTCCTGTTCTATGTGCTGCTGAGCTGTATACTGCTGTTTAGCCATAATACTTTTCAGCAATCCATATATCTCTCCTCGGCTAACATTGTAGCCTCAAAGATTTTCGGTGCTGCTACCAATGTGACAGATTACTTCAATCTGCGTACTATCAATGCCAGCCTGCAGGAAAGAAACGCACAGCTCGAAAACGAAGTATTTAACCTCCAGAACGAGATAAACGGCTATCGTACTATTCTTAACGATACCAACGCCCTCACATTCTCACGTCGGTTTAACTATGTCAGTGCTTCGGTACTTAATAACAGTCTGAGACGTCCGCGCAATTACTTCACAATCGACAAGGGTGCGTCTGACGGCGTTAAAACAGGTATGGGAGTTGTTGACCAGAATGGTGTGGTAGGCATAGTTAATGTCACCTCTCCTCATACTGCCCGTATCATTTCGTTACTTAACGAAACACAGCATTTCTCGGTCAAAATTAAGGATACTCCCTTTGTAGGCTCTTTAAGCTGGAAAGGAGGTGATCCGGCTACAGCTTACGTCGAAGAGATTCCCCGCCATGTGCGATACACCATCGGCGATACAATCGTCACAAGCGGATTCTCCACGACCTTTCCGGAAGGTATACCTGTCGGTACTGTCATGGCGAGAGTGCGTAGTGCCGATGATAATTTCTTTGTCCTGAAAGTACGGCTCACTTCCGATTTTACCACACTCAGCACTGTCCGTGTACTTCAGGATGCTCTTAAGGCCGAACTTGATTCTCTCACCCAGTTTGACCTACGCATTGACGAGTAATTTTTCATTATCTTTTATCAGCAGATTCTATGAACAAAGAAGTTTTGCTTTTTTTCGGCCTCTTCATTGCTCTGGTGTTAGCACAGGTACTTATCTGCAATCATATTATCCTGTTTAATGTAGCCGTACCGATAATCTTTATATACTTTATCATTCGTCTCCCTACAGGACTCGGTCTTAACTGGCTTTTCACCTTTTCGTTTCTGCTTGGATTCGCAGTCGATATATTTTCCGACACTCCGGGAGTCAATGCTCTGGCCTGCACTCTGCTTGCCGTATGCAAGCGTCCTATGTTATATGCCTACGTCCCGCGTGATGACCGTACCAAGGACATAATACCTTCTTTGTCCTCGCTCGGACCGGCTGTATATGCCAAATATCTGCTTACAATGGTCGCCGCTTTTTGCCTTATGGCATTTTCAATAGAATATTTCAACTTTGCCAACGTTAGTGATATAGCTATCATGGCTTCGGCAAGTTGTGTATTTTCTTTCCTGCTTCTGCTCGGCCTTGATAGCCTGATGCTAACAAAATCCTAACTTCAAGCGTGAGAAAAGATTATAATCTTAGTAAACGAAAATATGTTATAGGGGGCTTCCTGTGTACTGTCGTTCTTATTTATATAATCCGGCTTTTTAATCTTCAGGTAGCCGACGACCACTATAAGGCAAATGCTGAAAGCAACGCCTTTCTGCGTCGTATCATATACCCGGCTCGTGGTCTTATGTATGACCGTAACGGCAAACTCGTCGTGTTTAACCAGCCTGCCTATGATGTCATGATTATCCCCAAAGATGTGGGAAAGTTTGACACCACGGCTCTTTGCCAGGTACTTGATATAACACCCGAAATACTTGCGGAAAAATGGGCTGAGATGAAAAGTCCCCGTAAAAATCCCGGTTATTCAGCTTATACTCCTCAGAAACTCATATCTCACCTTTCGCAGGCTGATTACGGACGTCTGCAGGAGAAGCTTTATATGTTTCCGGGTTTCTTCATTCAGAAACGTACGGTCCGTGAGTACAGCTCTCCTACAGCTGCAAACGTACTCGGCAACATACGTGAGGTATCTGCCAAAGATGTAGCTGCCGACGAATATTACCGTCCCGGTGACTACACCGGTGACCTTGGCATCGAAAAGAGTTATGAGAAAGCTCTGCGAGGCATCAAGGGAGTCGAAATTCTTATGAAAGACGCTTACGGAAGAATAAAAGGTAAATACGAGGAAGGCAAGCACGATGTAGCCCCTTTGGCCGGTCACAATCTTACTCTGTCTATTGATATAGAACTTCAGAAGTATGGTGAAGCACTAATGCAGAACAAAATCGGAGCTATCGTGGCTATAGAACCTAAGACTGGAGAAATTCTTGCTCTGGTCACGGCACCTTCCTACGACCCTACTCTTCTGGTAGGTAAACAGCGTGGCAAAAACTATGCTGCTCTCGTTCGTGACCCTTACAAACCCCTATATGACCGTGCCCTTCAGGCTGCTTATCCACCCGGTTCTACATTCAAACCAACTCAAGGCCTGATTTTCTTACAGGAAGGCACTATCAACACATCGACTATGTATCCCTGCTATCACGGTTATGTCAATCGTATCCGTGTAGGTTGTCACGGACATGGTTCTCCTATAGCAATAAAGCCGGCTTTGCAGACGTCATGTAATGCCTTCTTCTGTTGGGGTCTTAAAAACTTCATCGATAAACGAGGCACACGCCCGGCTAAACAGCTTGAGAAATGGAAGGATTACATGGTCGAGATGGGTTATGGTTATCGTCTCGGAGTTGATTTACCCTCTGAAAGTCGTGGATTTATACCGAATCCGGAATATTACAATAAATCCTATCGTGGTGTCAACTGGAGTGCCAACTCTATAATATCTATCTCTATAGGTCAGGGCGAGGTGCTTGCGACTCCTCTGCAGATTGCCAATCTATGTGCTACAATAGCCAATCGCGGTCACTTCTTTACTCCACACGTAGTCAAGGCTATTTCAGATTCAGTTATTGACCCGAAATATACCGAACGCCATACTCCCGAAATAAACCGTGAGTATTATGACGTCGTAGCCGAGGGCATGCGTATGGCAGTGCTTGGCGGCACCTGTCGCGGAGCTGCCTTACCCGGTATCGAAGTAGCCGGAAAGACCGGTACTGCACAGAATCCTCACGGTAAAGACCATTCGGCCTTTATGGGATTCGCACCTTATAATGACCCTAAGATTGCTATCTGTGTATATGTCGAGAATGCCGGATTCGGTGCCACCTATGGTGTGCCTATAGGCAGTCTTATGATGGAAAAATACCTTACAGGTAACATCAGCCCGGGTAGGAAAGGTATTGAGGAAAGAATGTTGAACTCTAACACAATTATCTCAAGTGGAGTCAAGGTACACTGACAACAGCATCTCTGTGTTTCGGTCGCTCGACTGGCTCACCGTGTTACTTTATCTCGTGCTGGTATGCGCCGGAGCCGTCAGTATCTATGCGGCAAGCTACGATTTTGACCATGCCAGTATGTTCTCTTTCAATGAGTTTTCCGGCAAACAGTTCCTTTGGATAGGTCTTTCTATTATAATAGGCGGTGTCATTCTTCTGCTTGACTACCGCCTTTATGAGGCATACGCCTATCCTATATACGGGTGCATGATAATATTGCTTATAGTCACTATATTCATAGCACCCGATACAAAAGGTTCACGCTCATGGCTGGTATTCGGTCCTGTGTCACTACAGCCTGCCGAATTCGGTAAATTTGCCACGGCCTTGGCACTGGCTAAACTTTTCGACTCATATAATTTCCGTCTGAACGCAAAGATAAGTAATTATTTCCGGGCTCTTATCATTATCTTTCTGCCTATCATACTCATTATAATGCAGCGTGAGACAGGAAGTGCACTCGTGTATTTCGCTCTTATCTTCGTACTTTACCGCGAAGGTATGAGCGGACTTATTCTTTTTTCTGTAGTGTGTGCGGTCACATTTTTTGTGGTAGCGGTCAAGTATACAGAAACGATGATTCTCGGCATTCCGTTAGGCGAGTTCATAGTATTCGTCATGGTGATGGTTATTTTTATAATGCTGTTGCTGATGTATTGCCGTGACACTATGGTAGCTATATTTGTCACTGCCGGATTTGCCGGTTCAGGTCTTATCGTTACAGTACTTGAATTATGCGGACTTCATATTAACGGACTTATATATTTCATCTCTATCATAACTCTTGCCTGTCTCTATACAGCTGTCATGATGTTTCGAGGTGACATACGTAAGTTTTTAGTTACTATCGGTTTTGCAGTTGTATCGGTACTTTTCCTGTTTTCTGTCAATTATGTGTTCGGCTCAGTACTCGAACCTCACCAGCAGGGACGTATCAAAGTGGCACTTGGTATCGAAGAAGACCTACGGGGTGCCGGCTACAATGTCAATCAGTCTAAGATAGCAATAGGCTCAGGTGGCCTTATCGGTAAAGGTTTTCTCAACGGCACCCAGACAAAACTCAAGTATGTCCCCGAGCAGCATACCGACTTCATCTTCTGTACTATCGGCGAGGAGGAAGGTTTTGCAGGTTCAGTGGCGGTATTGGTCGTATTCACTGCCTTCATACTGCGTCTTATGGTTATCGCCGAACGACAACGGTCTCCCTTCGGGCGTGTATACTCCTATTGTGTGGTCTCGTTCCTGATATTCCACCTTGCTATAAATGTAGGTATGGTCATAGGACTATGCCCGGTCATAGGTATTCCGTTGCCGTTCTTCAGTTACGGAGGTTCTGCACTGTGGGGTTTTACGATTCTGCTATTTATAATGTTACGTATTGATGCGGCACGAAAGGAACGACGTGAGTAACAGTCTATTATTTACCTTTTTCCGCTCTATATGATATTTTACTCCATTTCAATTGTTATATTATTGTAACAATTTTATTCTAAATATCAAAATCATGGTCAATAAAAGAGAATTTAAGAAGTTTGTCGATGCCGTCGGCAGCTCTGTATGTCAGGAAATGATGACTGCTTACCACACTGTCGAAGGTGCGGATCGCAATGCCATAAGTAAAGCTATCGAGCAGGTACTCGGTGCAATCGGTGCAGCAAAAAGCCATGCCAACATATTCTTTGATAAGGGTGTGAAAGCTTTTGACAACCCTAAGGAATATGCCCGTGCGAAAGAACGTTTTTTCCGTTCTCTCTTCAACAAGATTACTAATGATTTTAATCAGGAGATAAACAGCGCTGTCAAGACGTTTAATGACGCTTTACCCGAATCAGCTAAGGCTGACAACAAGGCTGCTGTAGCCGCTCAGTAAATTATTATGAACATCTGGGGATGGCTTCTCAAGAAAGCCGGCTGGAAAGTTGACATTTCTGTACCGCCGGTAGATAAATGTGTCATCTGTGTGGCACCTCATACTTCTAACTGGGATTTCATTCTCGGCCTTTTTGCATATCGCTCGATCGGGAGAAAAGCCAATTTCCTTATGAAGGATTTTTGGTTCTTTTTCCCGCTCGGCTATATTATAAGGGCTTTGGGAGGTATACCGGTACACAGAAGTAAAGGTGGTACCTCGCTTACGCAGTCTATTGTCAATGATTTTAACTGCGCCAGCCAGCTTCATCTCGCTGTGACTCCAGAGGGAACCCGGAGCCGTACTAACAAATGGAAAACCGGATTTCTTTATATTGCCTATGGCGCTCATGTACCAATCATGCTCGGTGTCATTGATTATTCCAGACGTCTGGTTGCAATAAATCGTATTTATAATCCTGAAGGCAATATAGATATTGATATGAATAATATCAGGAAGTTTTATGCCGGTTTTACAAAGGCAGCAAAGTTTCCCGATAAATTTGCGCCTTGATTTTACCTTTTTCTTTTACCATGTTACCTAACGACTTGAACGTATGCCTGTTCCCAATGCCGATAGTATGGGACAGTAAAGAAACCAATCTCTCTCATCTCACTGAGGCCATTGAGCATATCCATCCTGCGACTGATCTCCTTATATTACCTGAAACCTTCTCTACAGGCTTTCCGTCAGGTGAAGATAAGGAAACTGTTCGTGCACTTGCCGAGCGTAATACAGGTCATACTATCGATACCCTCAAGCATCTGGCCCGTATGCACAACATGGCTATTGCCGGTAGTTTTATTGCAG
This sequence comes from uncultured Porphyromonadaceae bacterium, assembly GCA_947177575.1. Lineage (GTDB taxonomy): Bacteria > Bacteroidota > Bacteroidia > Bacteroidales > Muribaculaceae > Lepagella. Next base: position 14,583 of record CAMWVA010000076.1, read on the forward strand.
ATTCCGGTGGTTCTCTTTATAACAGAGCATTTTTTATAGAGCCTAATGGCGAAGAGACGTTTGCTGACAAAAAACACCTCTTCACTATGGCAGGAGAAGACAAGGTATTCTCTCATGGTGTCAGACGCCTGAAAGTAAGGTACCGTAGCTGGAATATAGCCATGATTGTTTGCTACGACATAAGATTTCCGGTTTGGTGCCGTAATGTCGGCAATGACTACGATTTGCTTATAGCAGTAGCCAATTGGCCTACAGTACGTGTCGACGCATGGAATCAGCTTCTGCGGGCACGTGCTATCGAGAATGAAGCCTATGTATGTGGCGTAGACTGTAAAGGTACTGATAAAAAAGGCTTTGAATATGACGGCTCTTCAGCTGTCATTGACTTCAAAGGTAAAGATATTTCAGTACCCTCTGATTATGGTCTTATCTATGGAGTATTGTCACGACAGCGTCTTGATGCTTTCCGCGACAAGTTTCCTGCATGGCGAGACGCCGATAATTTCGACATCCTGCCTCCACGCTAACCCACCCCACGCAAACCTCCCGACAAAAAACCCGCAGACCTCAGGTTTGTCGAAAGGTGAAATACCCTCATAACAAAAGCCACCCAAAAGAAAGGGTATCAAAAAGAACGCAGACCTCAGGTTTGTCGAAAGGTGAAA
>CAMWVA010000077.1 GCA_947177575.1 uncultured Porphyromonadaceae bacterium
CTTCATCTTATTTAGGGGAAAGTTTTGCAATATCGGTCGAGTGTGGTTTTGCATAGTTAAACTATATATTTTAGGTGTTACTATATTTTGTAGTTAATAATTGTTAAGGAGAGGGAGGAAATAGGCGAGCTGAAGCTCGCACACAGAACCAGGAGGCAATGTTGGAAGGGGAGGGAGACACTGCTGGAAGGAACGCACTGCTGGGTGAGGGAGAGGGAGCCGAGACAAAAGGCTGACGCCTGAGAAGGATGATAAGAGTTGAGAGGGTGAAGGTAAGAGAAGAAGAGGGAGGGTTAAGAGAGGATTAAGGGAGGAAGGATTTGGTGGGTGGGAGTTAGGGGAGTGAATTTAAGGTGAGGCGGATGAGTGGTATGTCGGAGATTATTTGTAATTTTGCTGAGTTAAGCCGAGGTCTGAGGGTATTGGACTGAATGGCTGAAATTTAGATGATTGTATATCTTAATCCATGAAAACAAATTGCGAATTTGAGCTGCCTGAGCTGGTAGTGATGCTGACATATAATGACTTTACGATTGAAAACGCTGATGATGTATTTGAACAATGCAAAACGTCGTTGGCGACTTATTGGGGTATAAAGGAGAAACCATTGCCTGTTGAGAAGATGCAGAGGTTGTTTAAGAGAATGAGGGAATGTGGTAAGACGACAGTGCTTGAAGTGGTGGGTTATAATGAAGCTGAGGGATTGAAAGGAGCAGAAATGGCGGCTAAGTGTGGCTGTGATATTCTAATGGGTACAAAATTTCATGAGTCGATTGCTGATTTCTGTGTGAAACATAATATTAGGTATATGCCTTTTGTAGGACATATAGAAGGGAGGCCGTCAGTGCTTACAGGTACAGTTGAGGAAATTACAGCTGAAGCAATGAGGGCGTTAGAGAGAGGAGCATACGGAATTGATTTGCTTGGGTACAGGTATGTAGGTGATGCAGTAGCTTTGAATAAGGCAGTGGTATCGGCTGTATCGGGACCGGTGTGTATAGCTGGTAGTATAAACAGTTATCAGCGTCTTGATGAAGTCAGAGCAGCTGGGGCTGCGATGTTTACGATAGGGAGTGCTTTTTTTAATAATGAATTTGGCGAAGGGCTTTGTCAGCAGATAGATAATGTGATAAATTATCTTGCTAATAGTTAGGAAGGTAAAAATATCTGAAATAAGGAGAGTAGGAAATAGCTGAATGAATTAGTGTAAATGAAATTCAGTCATAATCCATAGAGGCTGGCTGTAGTCTTCAGACCGGACTTTCTTATAGAGACGGTATACGCCAGGTGTATTGTGGTTGAGCTGTGGTCTTAGGTTGATAGTAAATGTATGGCTACCTCCTGTCTGCAAGGCGTAACCTATGTCGTTCCAGATAGCTCCGCTTGGCATTTTATACCATGTGCCGTCAGTAGAGCGATAGGCAACTGTGTAGGGGTCGCCGAAAGTCAGTGTTGAGTGGGTATTGTTAGTTAAGGTAAATGAGATAGTCGGTGAGTCTGCTGGGTAGGACAGTTGGTCAGGACAGAGAATGATACTATCGGCGATGGGGTTGGTAGTAGGGGTAATGGTAATTTTCTCTGGTTGTGAAGGGCCTTGGAAGGCTATATAAGGTGAGGCGGAAAGATATTTGCGACATTGGTTTTGCCAATAGGGAGTATTTATGTTGAGGAAGATGATTATTGAGTCTGAAGTTGTGTACCAGCTGTTTATATTCTGACGAAGAGGATGGTTGGGGACTAAGGACTGAAGGTGATTGCTTATAGTGTCACTGATTCTGTTTAGTTGTTCTGATGTCGGGGGTGAGGATATAGCGTGTGTTAAAGGGGGAGGTAAGGTATCTTTGTGCGTGGGAATAAGGGAGTCTGAGAGGTGGGGAAGTGGTGATTGGAGGGTATCGTTGGAGGGAACAGGAGATGGAGTGGAGACAGGGGCTGTGTTTGTATGGCCACAGCCTGAGGCTATGGTGACGGAAACAAGGAGAAGGGGGGATAAAGTGATTCTCATGGGTAAAAGGGGGAAAGATATGATAGCTAAGCTTGTGGGAATAGATGCAAAGTTAGTAAAAAGAACTGAGATAGCAAGGGTGGGGATTTTAAGAGGGGAAAAATGGGAGCAGAGCTCCCGGCGGTAACCAGCTTCGCGATAGTATTTGTCGGAATAATTATTATCAGAATTATCAGAATTATCAGAATTATCAATTTTGGCAATGAAAAGGAGGGCGGTCAGAGTAAAATTAATGTTGGGATAATAAGAAATATTATGTAAAATTAGTTATGATATTTACAATTGATTGTTAATATTGACTTGGGTTTTAGGTGTTTTGATATTAGAGTTTTAGATGTTAGAGTTATGGAGGGAGGTAATTGTGGAAATGTTAAGGTGATTGTGAATACTTAGGGGATATTGTGTATGCTGAGGGATATTATGAATTCTGGGAAAAGGATGCTGGGGGAAGGGGGCTTAGAGATAAGGATTGTGAGGGCAGGATACTGGGGAAGGATGTTAAGAGATATTGAGGATGTTGGGGAAGGATGGTGAGGAAAGGTGAGGAGAGGGGGGGTAGTGGGGATTAGAGACGGTCGCGGTCGGAGTGGGCGACGCCTCGGCCTTTGTAGCGGGAACGGGCGGCGTTGAAGTTGTAGCGTATGGTGAGTGAGAGGTCGCGGGTGTCACGTAGTTTTGCGGTAGAGAGGGTGCTTAGAGGATCGTAGGAGGTGAAGTCAAGGCGCCAGGTGGAGAATATGTCGTTTAGCTGAAGCTTTAGGCTCCATGTGTCGTTGGCGAAGGATTTGTAGAGGCCGAGGTCACAGGTCCAGCTACTTTTGAGGTAGAGGTTTTCACTGTTGCCTGTGGTGCGAGCAGAGAAGTCAATGTTTAGCCAGATGTCAGAGGGAAGATGCAGTGCGTTGTTGAAGCGGATGATACCGAGTGGGTGGTTGAGTTTCAGTATAGTGTTATGATGGGTTAGTTTGAAGTTCTGTGTTTGTACGGATGCCATAAATGACGGATGCCAGCAGCCGAAGAAAACCGGAGAGTAATTGACGGAGGCTTCGAATGAGCTGAAGCGTGGCATATTCTCCATTCTGAGCAGGGTAATTTCGGAGTCGGGTGTAGGCTGTGAAGTCTGCCACATAAAGTAGTTTTTGGTAGAAATATAATCAAGCATAATGACAAGATTTTTCCACATACCGGATACAGAAATATAGTCGCGGTAGATGGGACGGAGATTAGGATTGCCGGATTCATAACTGTAACGGTCGAGATAACGTACAGCGGAACTTAGCTGTGCGAAAGCGGGCCTGGTTGTTTTTCGGGTATAGGATATGTTGGTGTTAAGTAGGCCTATAGGAAAGGAAAAAGAGATTGAAGGCGCGAGATTATGATAAGTACGGCTTTGGTCGTCACTGAGAATAGCTGATTGATAATATTTTGAGTCAGTATATTCCCAGCGTAGACCGGTTGTGACAGATAAATTGCCGAAAGTCTGGCTGGTTTCTGCGAACAGGGCTGTGGTTGTCTCCTTTATTTTTATGTCTGAGGCTGTGATATAGTCAGTATCACTATTATAGACATCAGTGCGGTGAATGTTGCTTACTTCTGTACCGAAACGGAAATCACCTTTCCATACAGGTAATGAAGCTATGATATTACCGGCAAGGAGACGATTTTCGATATTGTTGACAGTGTTAAAAATACGTTCTGGATTTAAGGAGGAAATTTCATTTTCGTGGCTATAGGAGTCATTGATTTGCCATATTGCATCAAAGTTGGCTGTCAAGTGCCATGTGCCTACTGAACCGGCGTAATAAGCACTTAACAGATGCTGACGATTATAGCGACTGCCGGAAGCAATTTTATTAAGGCTTTCGGTAAAAATATCGTTAAGATAGCGGTTAGTTGATGAAAGAGTATTAGAGAAAGAGGGACGATAGGAAAAATCATAATAGAAGCCCATATTATTTGACTGCCAGTTATAATTAAGTCCTATCTTACCTTGGCCGACAGGATATTTTACAAAATCTTTGCCTGTACTGTGCTGAGTGATAGTACCAGAGTTAAGATATTGAACTGCAGAGTTACTATAACGCGGGCGTTCACGATAGTTTTCATAGTTGAGCATTCCGAACAAATCAAAACCGTTGTTACGATAATTGAAATCGACCTGTTGGAACAGATAAACATAATGTTTGAAACCTACTGTGGTGCGATCATTGAAAGAAAAGCCTTCACCGACCGGAGATAACGTAGTAATACGTATTACAGAATTGACAGTAGAAGGATAGCGTGGCCCCGGATTGGTAATAACGTCAACACTTTTTATTTGTGTGGAAGATAGCTGGTCGAGTTCAGACTGGTCGTGTACCTGGCGGCCGTTTATATAAATAAGCGGTGTGCTTTTGCCAAGTACTTCAAGGTCAGAACCTGAACGAATGACAAATGGTAATTTGCCAAGCACATCAAGAGCAGTGCCGGAAATGGCGAGGTAAGTATCTGAAATAGCTATTTGTATGCCATCAGTTTTGAGTTTTGTAGTAGGACGAGGTCGACTGATTACTATTTCATCGAGATTATATGTAGAAGGAGTAAGTGTTATATAGCCAACCTCAGCACAGGGATTATCTATATAAGTATCATTAAAACCTAGAGCTGATACACGGATAGTAATCTGTTCTGAAGCTGGAGAAGCAACTAATACAAACTTTCCGTCAGGTTCGGTGACTTTACCGTCTATGAGAGTAGAATCATTAAGAGATAGCAGGGTAACATTAGCAAACTCTATAGGAGAGCCAGAAGTGTCTATTACAGTACCTTCAAAGCGCTCTGCAGTTGCAAAAAGGGTGTTAAGAGTTGGACAGAGCAGTAGCCCTGTCAGTAAATACTTAAATGACATAGTTATGTGATTAGTTTATAGTTTTTATAAGCCTCCTGTTACAATCCAGCCTCCAGTGTCACTTTGTTGAAGAGCAAGGTTATGACTCTGTACGGTACCGTCATTGAGCCGGAGTCTGTAGGGAACGAACGTAGTGTTGTTATTACCTGAACTGAAAGCCTGTCCGATTGAAATAAGTACAGAACCATAGAAATGGTCATGGTAGAGTGTTTGTGAAACAGCAGGATGAATAGCTTTGTCAAGAATATCACAATTCCAATCAGTAAAAGCATTGAGAACCGCCGATGCAGCTTCTTCGGCAGTAAGTCCAGACAGGCCGGTTAACTGATTTTCTGTTTCGACAAAATATATGTCTTGTGGCAGGATGTAAGCTGAATCAGAAGCAATACCGTAATCTATGGAGGTGACATTAAGTACAGTGGTTTCGCGATTACCGGAAACTACGCTTACCGATGCCCTCCGGAGTAATCGGGTATCGGCGTCAATTACGTATCGGCGTATATTCTCTGATTCGGCTATAGATGTGTCAAGGGCATAGGGGTTGTCAAAATTACCCTGTGGCATGGCATGAATAGTAAGTAAGATATTGTTGCCTTCTTTTTTTACTGAATATTTAGTTCGGGTATCAGCGTCACACTGTTTCAATTCAGTGTATAGAATCTGCCGGGGAGACAATAATCCTGCAAGATAGCCGACTACGTTTTTCTTATCGCTATTATTGATATGCCAGCCAAGTTTAAGAGGTGTAAGCCATGTGTATATATCCTCACCGGTGCCGATAGCCACACGTTCGCCCTTGTCTATTCTCCATAAAAACAAAGAGTCGTTATATGTAACTGTGAGATGATGATTTACAAAATCTTCTTCGAGGTTAATATATCTGAAATTCTCTATAGGGCGTGTCCTTATTTCTACAGTCATTTCGATATTGCGGGCATGGTATAAAGAATCAACAGCTTCAGCAAGCACTTCTTTGGCAGACAGACCAGAAGGGGTAAAGAGCAGTATCTGGATGGCAGCTACGCTACTGATGCCAATGCCGCAGCCCCACAGCCAGCGACGTTTGACACGCTTGCGTCTGTCGGCTTCTAAAGCCTGTCGTATTTTTGCGCGAAGCTGAGCTGAAGCTTTTATTTCGCGATTTGGAGTCAGAAGTTTCTTTATATCTCTGTAATCGTCCATAAGCTTATGACTTTAATTGTCTTGAAATACTTTGCCTCAGTTTTTCCACTCCGGCCTTGAAACGCGATTTTGCTGTCGAAGCAGGAATTGAAAGCAGATTGCTTATCTCTACGAATGAGAGGCCATCTATGATATTCATTCTGATAATGTCTGATTCTCTTGTGGGGAGTCTGTCAAGCAGATCGTTCAGACGGTCTGCATCTTCCATATCAAGTAGGATTTCATTATTGTCAGCAATATCAATATTGTCAAGTGAAAGTGTGTGGCAGTCTGCAAATCTTGATTTATCTATACACAAATTATGGACTATCCGGAACAAGTACATGCGCACGTTCTCAGGATTTATTTTCGTGATGTCTCTTTCGAGCAGACGGAGTACGGCTTCGTATACCAACTCCTCTGCTTCTGTACGATCGTTAAGCCGGTAATAAGCAAAACGGACGAGATAATCGAGATTGTCTTCGATTATTTCGTTGATATATTTGCGTTTTGACTTCTTTGGCATAAGGATAGTCTGATTGGTGTTACTAATCAAATAAGACGGAGAAGGGAAGGAAACGACGAGATTGTATTGTTAAAAAGTGTGAATAAAGGGATATGACGGATAGTAATGACGGGAGGATGACTTACTTACTTACTTACTTACTTACGGAGCAGAGCTCCGAGCGGAAACCAGCTTCGCGAGGGTAAGGGCTGGTGCGTGTGTATAGGACAAGGTGGAAGGGGGCATGGTTGGCGAGCTGAAGCTCGCACACAGAACCAGGAGGCACTTGGGAGAGGCGATAGGAATTATGATAAGTAGGAGAGAGGGAAAGAGAGGAGAGGGAGAAGGGGGGGAAGGGAGGAGAGGGAGGGGGCGATTATTGCAGGATTGCGGTGCCGACGCCGTTGGTTTGTTGGAGTTCGTTGTTTTGGTTTACTTTTTTGCCGTAGGGGATGGTGTAGGTGAGGGTGAGGCGAATGGTGCGTGAGAGGTCGGAGGCCCAGATTTCGGCGGTTTCGGAGTAACGGGGTGAGGTGAATGTTGTGTTTGCGTAGCCGTTACGGGTGAACCAGTTACGGAATTGCAGACTTGCTTTAAAATTGCCGGTGGCGTAGTTCAGGAATAAGCCATAGGTGCTTTTGAAGCTTGTTCGGGTTCCGTTGGACCATGCGTTGAGTTGCTTTTGTGGAGATTGATAGAAAAGCATGGCAGACCAGTTGGCGCGTGAGTATTGTGTGTAGATGCTTGCAAAGAGGAGATTCATTGACTGAGCGTCGCAGCCTGTAAGCACAACACGTTGTGCCTGACCGTTGGCACGGAAAGTGAGTGTGTTGTCGAGCAAACGCAGATTGGCTGACAACCATGCTGAATAACTGTGAGCGTCGCCGCTGTTGATGTAGCGTCTTACAAGTCCGTCGATATGGGGAAGAGTGTAAAATTCGTAGGCTTGTTTGTTTGGATTGCCTTCGTACTCGATGGTTGCTGATAAAGAGAGACGATTGGTGGGTATGTAATTGTAGGAAGCTGAGGCAGTGGCGAAAAGGGTGTTTCTTAAGTCAGGATTTCCCTGTAACCAAAGGAGCTCGTTGCTCTGTACAAGTGCACTGTTGGCAGTTGCGGGCGCGGGGTGTGAATTGCCCCACCAGCCTTCGATACTGGCAGAGTGACGGTCATTTATCTGATATTCCAACTGAACGCCGAGACGCGGATTCCATTGTTTAAGGGTATTTACGCCGTTGACACGGCCTATCACGTATGACATACCGATGCGTGAATACAAACTGAGACCAGCCTGCCAATTCTGCATATACTCCAGAAAGAGCATATTTTCAGATGATAGCAGTTTCTGCCGCCCGTCATAAGAACCTATATAATCGGTGTCATAGAAAGTATTAAAGGTCATAAGAGAAGTGCGGAAGGTATTGTTACGGTCAAACCTTTTTGAGTATTGCAGCGTCAGTGTCGGTGAGTATACTTTCTCTTTATTATCATTTATTATGGGAGTAAGGTCAGAGAGCTGATAAGTGGAGTAGCGTTTGTTAGCGCCATAGGTGAAGTTCCATGAGGCGACTATTGAGTTACTTTTAGGAAGAGTAAACTGATAATAGCCTCGTACAGAAGGATAGAGAGATTGTGAGGCATTGCGTGATATAGCTCGAGAATCGGGCAAAATGTCTCGACTGAATGTGACGTCAGAGCCATTGTGTGATATGGGAGTAGCAGCACGACCAAAAGAAAAGGTGTGCTGTATGTAGCTATTGTCATTTCTATAAACGGCACGTAGTGAGGAGTATTGTGAATTATTACGCTCCAAATAATCAGAGCCGGAAACAGAATTCCTAATAATCTCATTATAATTGTTACCGTTAAAGTCTACATCACGGAAGATTTGATTATTTACATTTTTATTCTGATCTAAATGTGTCCAATTCACACCGATGCTGGCGTCAAATGTCCATTTTTTATATACGAACTTAGAATAGACATCGCCATTGATTACGTCTTTGGCTAATGTTCGGCCTTCGGCTGTCAGTTTGGTATATCCGCCCCATTCATAATGCTGCATGATAAAGTTTATTACATGTTGAGCACTTTCAAAACGCGGATCTTCAGGATAATTCAATACTTCGACACGCAGCACATCTTCAGGTCTTAGGCCCTGGAGATCTTGTTCGGTTGCAGGTGCATAGTCAATATACATAGTCACATCTTTTCCAGCAGCTGTTTTTACAGATAGTGTGCCCGGGGCAATATCAAGCTGTGGTATCTGCATTTGGAGTAGAAGATGTGTGGCATCAAGCGAAGTTTTCTTAGTCTTTTTGTCGGGTATATACTCAACACCATATTTTATTACACGCTGGGTACGTCCCTGTACCACAACCTCATCAAGTTGTACTGTGAGACTGTCAGTATCTACTGTATTCTTTGCAGAATCGGGAATTTCAGTCTGGGCTAAAGCCTCAGTTGCACTTAGTGTAAGACTGATTGAAGTCAGAATTATAAATCTTTTCTTCATCTTTCAAAGATATTAGGGTTAACAGTCATGATGTTATAACAGATAAAAATGAAGGAGTATAAACTAATATGCTATGCCTTAGCCAAGAACGGATAAGACTCAGTAGATACCAAAGTTTATATCTGTTATGTGTAGCTGCAAATTTAGGTAAATTTTTCAATAGGGTTTATATTATAGTTACGATTTAACGGCTAAAACGTAACCGGTGTAAATATAAAAATTCACTGATTGATATGCGTGTTTAATCTCAATACAGGAATCTATGATATTTAATCTGTGTATAGAATTTGGTTGATAAAGGGAATTAGGTTATTTTTGCGGTGTTAACCGAACTAAAGTATATAACCATTATGAAAGAAGCAAAGAAGAATATTGCATATCTCGACTATAGCCATATATATGGTGGTGCTGAGAGGGTGCTTAACAGTATATTACGTCATTTGGATAGACATCTCTACCAGCCTATAGTAATTTTTCCTTTTCCACAGAGTCATCATAGTCGTTATACATTTTCCGATAAGGAAAAAATTTATCTTTCCGATAGGATACAATGGTGGATGGGGCGAGACCGTTGGTCTCATCCGCCGAGAGGCAGTGATGTAATGGCACGTGCTGTATTCGGGATACTATTAGCTATCACATTAAGGAAACATAATATCAAATTATTGCATGTTAATCTGTTGCGCAGAGACTGTATGCTATGGCTATTACCGGTGCGGGCTGCCGGGATAAAGATAGTGGGGCATTGGCGTAGTGCTTCGATTGACTGGCTGCCTCCGCGCAGAGTTATACGTCTATGTAATCGTGTAGTGAGTGTTTCGGATTTTAACCGTGCTATGCTCGAAGATATATGTAAGAGAGATAAAAGTCTGCGTATATATGACTGTGTGGAACAGTTATATTTATCTAAAGCTGTTGATAAAGAACTTGATAAGTTATTATCCTGTCTGCCTGCTGAAATACGCCTTATAGTATCAGTGGGTCAACTGACGCCATATAAAGGGCATGATTTAGCTATTGAGGCTTTCGCGCGTATTGCTTTACGATATACTAATACTGTGTTACTTATAGCAGGAGGAGGAAGTGAAAAAGAACATTTGCGTCTTAATGAGATATTGCGTAAAAACGGGTTAGGAGAGGACCGAGTGTTATTACCGGCTGTACACTTTAGTGATATGGCACGTCTATACCGACGGGCAGAGATAGTGTTATCTCTATCGCATGGCGGTGAAGCTTTCGGACTTGTACCATACGAGGCTGCTTTAGCCGGGCGTCCTTTTATCGGATTTGAATGTGGAGCTGTATGTGAGTTAGTGTGTGACAGAGTTAATGGTCTTCTTGCACAAGATAATGATGTTGAAGATGTTGTGAGACGTATAGAATATCTTTTAGATAACCCTGATTATGGGCTACGATTGGCAAATGTTTTAGCTAATGAGGTGAGAGAACAATTGAATCCGAAAATTATGACCCGTCAACTTGAAAAGCTTTATGACTCCTTATTATAAATATCTGCGTGACAGTGTAGCATGGGCTCGTTGCCGAGTGCTTTATAGTCTACGTCATTTTATGTCTCAGATGCCATACGGAAAGCGTGTTATGATAGTAGCTCCACATCCGGATGATGAAACATTCGGGGCTGGAGGATATATTTGTTCGCTGCTTGCTCGTAGAAGCAAGGTAAGAGTGATAGTATTATCAAGCGGAGGAAGCTCATTAGGTGATAGTTATGATAAAGCGGAGGTCGGACGTCAACGTGAGCGTCTATGTCTGGAAGCTACCTCTATCTTAGGTCTCAGAGATGAAGATGTGATATTTCTTCGCCAGCCCGATGGTAATGTACTTGCTGATACAGATAGTATAGAACAGTTACGTCATGAAATAGAGATATGGCGTCCTGATATTGTACTGACACCGGGATTTACAGAGGTATGGCCTGATCATGTTAATACAGCTGATATAGTCTTGCAAATAGTAGAAGATACTTGTATGGTATACCATTATTGGATTTGGACATGGTATTATAATATAATGCCTATGTTCGGACATGGATATTATTATAATAATGGTAGGTCGCATGGGTATCTAAAGAGAAAAGCTATAGATATATATTTAAATTCATTAACGCAGGACGGAGATTTATGGATTGGTAGATTACCATTATTACTTTTAAATAGTATAAGGCAAGACGATGAAATATTTTGCTGTATGACTGTAGAGAGAAGGTAAATAAACTGATAATGGTATTATTTTAAGTTTATGTGGCATCTTACTATATTGACCGACTATGATTATATATTCTCTAATGAGCATATCAATAGATGTAAATATCATATAGAGACTGCTGAGAAGTCACACATATTTTGGCATCCTGTATTGCTAAAAGTATGGTATGACAGTTATAAACGCATAAGGAAACTAAATCCTGTATGGGTATGGGCTATAGATGATGAAACACATAATGTAGCCATACTGCCATTAGTAGTATGGAAGAGAGACTATAGAGGATGTTTTGCTAAAGTCGTACTTACTATGGGAGGATTTGATATGGATTACCATGAACCTATATTTACATATCGACCTACCATGATAGCTCGTAAAAATTTAATCTACGTTATATGTAATAAAATTATTGAATCGGTCTCACCTAATATTATATTACTTGACGGAATGATTGAGGATATTGATATAGAAGTAGGCAATGTTGATAAAATACCATGTCCATGGTGTAATCTTACAAAATATGATAGTGACGGTATATTAGAAAATTTAATAGGTAGGCGTGCCATTAATGAAATAGATAGACGACGTCGGCGTATTATGCAAGAAGGTGATGTAGTGTTACATCATTATAATAAAGATAATGTGACTGACTGTGAGGGTTCGTTGCGACGTATGCTTGAATGTCATAGTGAACGTTGGCCGGGAGCTTTTAAAGCACCCGGCCTCCACGCCGATCTTGTAAGGTACGGTGTGGAGGCCGGGATAGTAGATTTCAGTGAATTGCGTGTCGGTGGTAAACCTGTAAGCTGGTATATAGCTTTTGTATGGCGTGATACTTATTATCTTTATATGCCAGCTTGGGAAACAGATTATCGTAACCGAGGAGTAGGGAAGATGCACCTTGCAATGCTGGTAACCGAAGCTGCAAGGCGCGGAGTAAAGCGTCTGGACTTTATGCGCGGAGAGGAAGCATATAAGCTGGAATGGTGTGACAGTAGAGACTATGTGTTTGACTATAGAATAGAAGGTCGTACATTCCGCTCACGATTGATAAATGCTCTGTTGCGATTGAGACGCTAAATAAATCTCCAGTTGGAGTAGGGGAGTTATTTTTTCATTTCCTTAGCCCAAGTGTCGCGCAGACCTATAGTCTTATTGAACACAAGTTGCCCGGGTTTGGAATCAGGGTCAACTGTATAATAGCCTAAACGCTGGAACTGATAGTGTTCGCCTGGTTGTGCACGTTCAGCAAGCCAGGGTTCAAGCATTACATTATCGCGTATCTTCAGTGATTCGGGATTAAGTACATCACGGAAATCTCCGTCATAAGAAGATGGGTCAGGCACAGCAAAAAGACGGTCGTAGTCACGAACTTCGGCGCGGACGGCTGTCGGTACGGATACCCAGTGGAGTGTACCTTTGACTTTGCGGTCGCTGCCTGGCATTCCGCTTTTAGAGTCGGGATCATACGTGGCGTAGATCTCTTCAATCTCACCGGCATCATTTTTCTTTACTCCTGTGCACTTAATAATATAGGCGCCCTTAAGACGGACTTCTTTATCAGGAGACAGACGGAAGAATTTTTTTGGAGGATTTTCCATGAAGTCTTCACGCTCTATCCAAAGTTCGCGAGTGAAAGGCATATCATGTGTACCGGCTGAAGGATCTTCCGGATTACTTTCCATCTTCATGATTTCAGTCTTACCCTCGGGATAATCAGTGATGATAAGTTTGACAGGATTCTGTACTACGCTTACGCGAGTAGCAGTTTTGTTGAGATCATCGCGTACGCTATGCTCAAGAAGTTCGATATCGTTAAGGGCTTCATAGCGGGTATAACCGATACGGTCAATGAAATTATGGATAGATGAAGGTGTATAACCGCGACGGCGCAATCCGCATAGAGTCGGCATACGCGGATCATCCCAACCGTTGACCAGACCCTCCTGAACAAGCTGGAGCAGTTTGCGCTTGCTCATGACAGTATAAGTAAGATTGAGACGATTGAACTCAATCTGACGCGGACAGTAAGACTCATCGGCAAGTTCTTTGACAAAATATTCGTAGAGAGGACGGTGAGGTACAAACTCTAATGTGCAGATAGAGTGGGTCACGCCTTCAAAATAATCACTCTGACCGTGAGCGTAGTCGTACATGGGATAAACTTTCCAAGTTTCGCCTGTACGCCAATGAGGAGTCTTTATGATACGATACATGATGGGGTCACGGAAGTGCATATTGCTGTTAGCCATATCTATCTTGGCACGCAGCACCATAGACCCCTCGTCAAACTCACCTTTGTTCATACGCATGAACAGGTCGAGATTTTCTTCTATGGGACGGTCGCGGTAAGGACTATTCTGTCCGGGCTGGGTAGGAGTACCTTTCTGAGCAGCTATCTGTTCGCTGGACTGCTCGTCAACATAAGCCTTACCTTCTTTGATAAGACGCACGGCAAGGTCAAAGAGCTGTGGAAAGTAGTCGCTGGCATAGTAGAGACGGTCACCCCAGTCGTAGCCGAGCCAATGTATGTCGCGCATGATGGAGTTAACGTATTCCATATCCTCTTTCTGAGGATTTGTATCGTCAAAGCGAAGATTGCAGGTACCGCCGAATTTTTCAGCTACACCGAAATCCATAAGGAAAGCTTTAGCATGTCCGATGTGCAGGTAACCGTTGGGTTCGGGCGGGAAGCGAGTGCTGAGGCGGCCCCCGTTCTTACCGGCAGCCAGATCATCCTTGACTTCTTGCTCTACAAAATTGAGACCGCTTTCGTTGACTACGGCCTCGTCGTTGATCTGCGTCATATATAATATGTGTAATTAGCTATTAGATAAATTTAAATTGCAAATTTAGTAAAAAATCATGAAACCCTCTCTATGTGGATAAGATGTTTGTTAATTGAGATAAAAAATAAGATATAGTTAGTCTTTGGTAATTAATCTGTTATAGATAGATAGTAGGAAGATAGCGAAAAAATATGGTTAAAAATTTGCACAGGTCATAGAAAGATAGTAATTTTGCAGCGTCAAAAACGGAGAGACGTTTTTTCAGACATTATCCAAACCTAATTTCGGTTAATTAAGGATACTGCCTTGTGGTGTAATGGTAGCACGCAGGTTTCTGGCACCTTTAGTGAGGGTTCGAGTCCTTCCAAGGCAACACTTGAAGCGTTAGTCATAAAGACAGCGCGGAGTATCTTAAAAATATATACTGCCTTGTGGTGTAATGGTAGCACGCAGGTTTCTGGCACCTTTAGTGAGGG
>CAMWVA010000078.1 GCA_947177575.1 uncultured Porphyromonadaceae bacterium
GGATTAGGGCGAGCTGAAGCTCGCGCACAGAACTAGGAGGCAGGGTGGGACGTGAGGCACGGCGGGGCCGGAGGTACAGTGGGTGTGGGAGCGGCTTCGTGCGGGTGTTGGTGGTGCGGGGGAGGGGTTAGAAGTCGTAACCGAGGGTGAAGGTCCATTCTTTGTTGTGGCCGCCGTAGCCGTCGTCCCAGACGGAGGACATGCCGGCGAGGTAGTGAATACCGAAGGACCATGTGCGCCATAGGGTGAGGGAGGTGCCGAGTTTGAAGCCGAAGTCTGAGTTGCGGCGTCCGATTTCGCGTGTAATGTAGCCTTCGGGGTCGGCTTCGATAACCTGGCGATTGTCAGAAGAACCGAGACGTAGGCCGAGGTATGGACCGGCATCGATGTTCCAGCGTAGGTCAGGTGTTATGCTGAAATGTAGTGAGGCTAATATTGGTATGGTGACAAAGGCCGAATGGGAATCGCCTACCGATACAAGGTCGTAAGGGTCTCCGGCAGGATTAGTGGCTACGGTTACACGTGAGAATTTGCCGGAACGGTAGTCGAAGAAGAATCCGGGCTGAATCGAGATGTAGTCGCGTATGGCGAGATCAGCTACAGCGCCAAGAGTAAAACCAGCTCCCCAGCTATCGTTGTTCCAGACGTTGAAAGCTGATGAACGCATGGTATGGTTAGAGGTATTGACACCGAGACGGAGTCCGAAGGTGAAGCGTTCTTCGGGTTGCTCTGTAGAAAAGAAATCGGAGGCTACAGCGGGCAGTGAGGCGCTTATTGTCAGAAGGGCTATACATACCCGACGAGTCATTGTGTGTGATGCAGAACTGTTCATAGTCAGAAGAGTAGTGCCGACTGTTCGGACCGACGATAAAGAGCGGTTGATGACGGCAGTTAAAAAGTGAAAGCAAAATTACGGAAAAAACTTTGAAATTGGAATTTTATATCTAATTTTGCCACACAATTCGGGGGATGATATGGGTTGACCCTATATCAGCTCTGCCAAAAAGTAATGAAAGATCATAAATAAATATGAAAAAGCCAAAGTATAACAGTCTTATGAACAATGCCCGCGACTACCTAATGATAATCGTGGGTCTTATCTTCTACGCCGTAGGTTTCTGTACCTTTATCCTGCCTCATTCGATTGTGGTAGGCGGCATGGCCGGTCTCGGCACACTTATCTATTTCGCTACTGGAGGTCTAATACCGGTGGCTGTTACTATGTATACCGTCAACCTTATGCTTATAGCCGGAGGTTACAAGGCGTTAGGACGGCAATTTGTGCTGCGTACCATATTCGGCGCCACAGGAGCCTCAGTATTCATAGGTCTGCTCGAAGGATATTTTATGTCACATCCGCCGTTGATAGCTGACACGGCTATGAGTATTGTGCTTGGCGGTATAATAATGGGTTTAGGTATCGGTACGATTTATATACACAACGGTACGTCAGGCGGAACAGATATTGTGGCCGCACTTGTCACCAAGGTCAGCAACGTGAGCGTCGGCCGAACCATGATGATAGTCGATATGTCGATAGTCGGCATGACATTCTTCCTGCCTTTTGACGGCGATATGGAAGCCCGTATACAGGAATCAGTGCCTCGTATCCTTTACGGTTGGGTGACAATCTTCATTTACAGCTACATGACCGACATTCTCATAAATTCCAACCGTCAGGCCACACAGTTTACCATCTTTTCACATCATTGGGAGGAAATTGCCACTGCTATCAATCAGGAGGCCCATCGTGGTGTAACGGTACTTGATGGTCAGGGCTGGTATTCGAAGCAGCATGTCAAGATACTTATGGTATGGTGCCGCAAGATAGAATCGGTAACAATATTCCGTATCATCAAAAGTATAGATCCGGACGCTTTCATATCACAGGGTAATGTCAACGGTGTCTACGGCAAAGGTTTCGATGTCATGAAAGTCAAGATAAAGAAACACTCCCATGAGGAACATTCAGCCGACAAAGTTGCTACTCATACTGATAAAGACTGAGATTAAGATAAGATTATTATAAAAGAGGGGGTATCAAATCATTTCTTTTTGATACACCCTCTTTTGTGTTGCTTCTGCTATAGAGAATATTTCACCTTTCGACAAACCTGATTTTCGTGGTTTTTGTCTCAAAGATTATCCTGCATACGGCGGTATATGAAGGTCTGGCCACGAGACATCTCGGCGCCGTCAGGAGCATTAAGGCTCTTAAATTGCAGACCGGTATTATCAGGAATCCAGTTTACCACTTCGTCCATCCATTTCACTATGCCGTCGCGTGACGGATGGGGGTTAGATTTACTCTGGCGTTCAAGATTGAGGTCAAAACTATTGAAATAGCGTCCTTCACCAAGTCGTGATTCAAGAAAACTGCATAATTCCTCACCTTCGGAATGTCCGGGCCATGACGGAGGTCCGATCCAAAGCAAAGGTCTGTCGCCGACAGCCTGCACAATGGCATCGACCTCGGGGGCAAGACGTGAAGGTTTTTTCTCAAACAATTCGTTAAGTCCAAGACTGATAAATACAGCCTGAGGTTGTATTTTATCAACTAATTCAGCTATACGCGGAGCACTTTCAGCCCATTTTGAGATGGTTGAACCGTCCCATACTACTGTGGCTACTTCAAAATCGTTCTGATTTCCGTAGGCATTAAGGCGTTCGGCCATCCAGCCTGTCATTGAGTCGCCTATAAAGAGCACACGACTGATTGATTCTTGGGTACCGTCAGTATTTTCTTCGGTTATAGTCACGGTCTCTTCCGGAACCGGCGCGTCATGTGCAGGTGCAGTGCGTGTGGTTGCCTGAGTAGTCACAAGAAAGCCGGCAGTGAGCAACGCTGTAAGCAGATAACGTGTCATATTTGTCATAACTAATTTAGATAAGTAGATGTAAGATAACAGATAACAGTATAGCTGCCCGCTGAGCGGAACGCTTAGAGGCGTTATCTGGCATCTGACATTTAATTATTATAACAATTAAGATGCCAGTATTCTTTCATATAGTTAGCAGAGTATCTGAATATTTTTGTAAATTTGCCGCAGCATACAGTGAAAGCGCCTGACGAGTGGGCGTAACAACAGCAAAAAATAGGGGTGCCGGACCTGAGAGTCCAGCTGAGAATATACCCTTAGAACCTGATCCGGGTAATACCGGCGTAGTGAAATTTTAAAATATGAAGAAGCAAGTGCTTGTATGGGCGCTGGCCTCGGGTATGTGGGTACCCTGCCGTGCCGCCGCTGCTGAAGAGACACCTGACACGGTGGCACTTCAGGAAGTTGAAATTGTAGCCAACCGTGCCACAGCCAAATCTCCTGTGGCCTATACAAAGGTTACACGTAAGGAACTTGACAGCCGTAACGACGGTCGTGACTTGCCGTATATGCTATCGATGACACCATCGCTGACCATGACTTCTGACGCCGGTGCAGGAGTGGGCTACAGCGCTATGAATATACGCGGTTCCGACGGCACACGTATCAACGTCACTGTCAACGGCGTACCTATCAACGATGCCGAAAGTCACCGTGTTTACTGGGTCAATATGCCCGATCTTGCTTCTTCTCTGCGTGATGTGCAGATACAGCGAGGAGCAGGCACAAGTTCGAACGGTGCCGGTGCGTTCGGCGCCTCGGTCAATATGCTTACCGATACACCTTCACGCCGTGCCTTTGCCGAGGCAAGCGGTTCATACGGCTCATATAATACACACCGTGCCACGCTTCGCGTAGGCAGTGGGCTGCTCGGCGACCACTGGATGGCCGAAGCCCGTATCAGCAATATCGGTTCTGACGGTTACATAGACCGAGCTTCATCGAAGTTATGGAGTTACTTTGGTCAGTTGGCCTACCACAACGGCGACACCGACCTGCGTCTGCTCGGCTTCGGAGGTAAAGAAGAAACTTATATGGCCTGGGATTATGCCTCACGCGAAGAGATAGAGCTTTACGGACGCCGTTACAATCCTTGCGGACAATACACCGACTCGGAAGGTAACATAGCCTATTATCCTGATCAGAAAGACTATTTCACCCAACATAACTTTCATCTGCTGTTAGCACAACGGCTCGGCGATTCATGGCGACTCAATGCCGCTCTGCATTACACACGTGGTATAGGTTACTACCGTCAGTACAAAACTTCACGTACACTACGTGAATATGGTCTCGAACCATACATCAACGCCGAAGGAGAGACAATCAAAAAAAGTGACTTGATACGCCTGAAGCACTCGAACAGTCACTTCGGAGGCGGTACCGTCGGAGCCGACTATACAGCTGACAGGATAGCCATAGCCTTAGGGGCAGCTCTCAATACATATCACGGTCATCATTTCGGCGAGGTAGAATGGGTACGCAATTACATCGGACCTCTCGACCCGTTGCAGCAATATTATACTAACCGCAGTGTCAAGACCGATTTCAGCACTTTTGCCCGTGCTACTTTTGACCTGACCTCCGCGCTTAGTGCTTTTGCCGACATGCAATATCGTCATATTTATTACCGTCTGCACGGAGCCAATTCTGATTATGACTATACAATCGAAGCCATGCAACCGCTCGATTACAAAGAGCGTTATGATTTCCTCAATCCGAAGATAGGTCTGACACTGAATCAAGGGCCGCATCGCGCTTTTGCATCGTGGAGTGTGGCACATAAAGAACCGACACGCACTAACTTTACCGAAGGCGACCCGGAGCATCTGCCACATGCAGAGCGTATGTTCGACTATGAATTAGGTTATACTTTTGCTCACCCGGTATTTACAGTCGGTGCTAATCTTTATCTTATGGATTATAAAGACCAGCTTGTACTCACAGGCCGTCTGTCGGATACAGGTAATCCACTGACAGAGAACGTGCCTTCGAGCTACCGTATGGGTATAGAACTTCAGGGAGCGGTGCGCTTCTGCAGTGCTTTCGAGTGGCAGGCTAACGCCACACTCTCGCGTAACCGTATAAAACGCTTCACCGAATATATCTACGAAGACGGCTGGACCAATCCGATTAGTTTCTATCTTGGCACTACTCCGATAGCTTTCTCACCGTCGTTTCTATTTAACAATACTTTCAATTTCAATTGGCATGGTTTTGAAGCCTCTCTTACGAGTCACTATGTGAGCCGTCAATACCTCACTAATACCGGTAATCGCGAAGCTTCACTTGACCCTTACTTTGTTTCGGACCTTATGTTAGCTTATGATTTCGGCGCTGTGGGAGGATTACGTAAACTAAGAGTAGGAGTAAGTATAAATAATCTTTTTAACGAGAAATATGAGAATAACGGTTATGCCGGAGCCGGATATTATGTCGGTGACAACGGCCAGCCGGTAATCTACCGTTATGCCGGCTTTGCTGTTCAGGCACCGACTAATGTTCTCGCTACTGTAACGGTACATTTCTGATGTCGTGGTCTTCTGTCACCGAGATTGTCGGTTTTTGTTTAGGTGTGCTATATCTTTATTATGAATATAAAGCCAACGCACGGGTATGGATAGTATCACTGCTGATGACTCTGGTGTCGATGCAGGTGTACTACTCACGCGGTCTGTATGCAGATTTCGCTATGAACATCTATTACGTGGTTATGGCTATCTACGGTTATGTGACATGGACGTTTCATCTACGTAAGCGTAAGAAGCCTGAACTGCCGATACGCCGAGCCGGAGTAGGTGTGCTTATATGGTGTGCAGTAGCTCTTGCAGGTGTCTATGCTCTTATAGCCGCTTGGCTTATACTGTTTACAGATAGCACAGTGCCTTATTTCGATGCCTTCACTACAGCTATGAGCATTATAGCCACGTGGATGCTGGCACGTAAATATGTACAGCAATGGCTGGCGTGGTTAGCTGTCGATACGGTATGTGTGGGCCTGTATGCTTATAAGGGAATCTATCTTTATGCTCTTCTGTATGCTGCCTACACTGTAGTGGCATGGTTAGGCTATCGCAAATGGTTACGCCTGATGCGACAGGCAGAGATAGGGAATAACGGAGAAGTGAACTCTGAGGAGGAGGAAAACGTTAAGATTATGAACAACAATTAAAACGTAAGATTACTAAAATTACTATGAAAACCGATTTTGAAATCAACACAGAGTTAGATATTCTCCGTCATATAGATTTTGTTGACGGTAAGCTTGTAGCTAAGAAAGTACTTGACTGCGACAACGGCAAAGTGATGCTCTTGGCTTTCGATAACGGTGTGGAAACCGGTGCGCACTCCGCAGCAGCCTGTGTTATGGTACAGGTGCTCGAAGGAGAAGTTGTCTTTGAGATTAACGGTGCACAACACAATATGAAAGCAGGACAGCAGATTATTATGGAACCCAATACAGTTCATAATGTAAGAGCTGTTAGCCGGGCTAAGGTGCTTGTTACTCGCATAAACTGCAACTGCGCAGACAAACCGGAAGGTTGCGGTTGTCAGGGATAACAAAATAGAGTCAGTCTTACTGACTAAAGACTCAGACTGATAAAAAACGACACATCAGCGGTACTCTGCTTAAATGTAAAGTACCGCTGATGTGTCGTTTTTTAGATTTTTTTAGCAGAAAGATACGTGAAAATGTTTATATTTGTTAACTTTGCAGACTACAAAACATATCAGGACTATGCAGACAACAGAACAGAATACATCGGCTGCTCCCGCCGGTGATAATAAGAAGAAAGTGGTACTCAGCGGTATACGTGCCACAGGTAACCTACATTTAGGCAATTATTACGGTGCACTCAGCAAGTTTGTACGTATGCAGGACGACTACGACTGCCGTTTCTTTATAGCCGACCTGCACGCTCTCACTACCCATCCTGACCCTAAGATGCTGCATGAGAACGTTAAGGACATACTGGCTGAATATCTTGCCGCCGGTCTTGACCCTGAGAAGAATATCATATATATCCAGAGCGATGTACCGGAGATTTCGGAAATGTACCTGCTGATGAATATGCACGTCGGTATCGGCGAGCTGATGCGTACAGCTTCATTCAAGGATAAAGCCCGCAAGGCACTTGGTATAACTTCAGAAAGCGATGAGATTGAAAAGGAGATAATAGGTAATCAGACCAATCAACGTGTCAACGCCGGTCTGCTGACTTATCCGACTCTGATGGCTGTGGATATACTTATACATAAGGCTGATTTTGTACCTGTTGGCAAAGATCAGGAGCAGCATCTCGAGCTGACACGCCGGTTTGCACGTCGCTTCAATTCTTTCTATAAAACTGACTATTTCGGCGAACCTGTCAATTTCAATTTCGGTGGTCAGGCTGTAAAGGTACCGGGTCTGGACGGATCCGGTAAGATGGGCAAGAGTGAGGGTAACTGTATCTACCTAATAGACGACGAGAAGACACTGCGTAAGAAAGTAATGCGTGCCGTAACCGATGAAGGTCCTAAGACACCCAATCAGCCTGTCAGCCAACCGGTAGAGAATCTTTTCTCACTGATGGAACTTGTCTCCACTCCCGATACTGTAGAGCACTTCCGCAATGCCTATGCCGATTGTTCAATACGTTACGGAGATATGAAGAAACAGTTGGCTGAAGACATACTGAAAGTAACCCTCCCTATACGCGAACGGATACTTGATATACGTGATAACGACGAGTATATGGCCCGTGTGGTACGCGATGGTGCCGAACGTACACGTGCCCTTGCTGCCGAAACTCTGCGCGATGTACGCGAGATAATGGGTATTCGTAAGTTCTGACTCCTGTGGCTTATGGATACACGAGTCAAGGAGGCTATGATACGCAGGGCTTTTCCTGTGCTTGTGCTCATGGCCGGTATAGCTCTGATGGTAGCTCTGCTCACACTTACAGGATGCGGCCATAGCGAACAGCGTGGTGCTGTGGCTGTGACTTTCGCTCCGCAGGCTGATGTGGCACAGGCACTCGGTGACGGGCGTTATGAAGTAGTGACACTCATAAAACCCTCTACCAACCCTGAAACATACGACCCTTCAATGAGCGAAATGACAGCTTTGCAGCGGACCGGACTTTACATGTCGTTGGGTACACCCGGTTTCGAACAGGCTACACTTCCGCGCCTTGTAGAGAATTTTCCTGATCTGCAGGTTGTCAATGTCGCCAACGGAATAGACGCTCTCACAGGTACACACGGAAATGGCGAAGGTGATCCGCATCTTTGGAGTTCGGTACGCAATATGAAGGCTATAGCTTCCGCTATGGCAGCGGCTATGGCGGCTTATGACCCTGAAGATGCTTCAGGTTATAAAGAACGTGAAGCTGCTTTGCAGACGCGTTTGCAGGCGCTTGATGACACGTTGGCGAATATTCTTGAACCGGTGCGCGGCAGTGCTTTTGTGGTGATACACCCTTCCCTGAGCTATTTCGCACGTGACTACGGGCTGAATCAGTTCTCGCTTGAACGCGAAGGTAAGGAACCTACAGCTCGCCAGATGCAGGAACGACTTGACTCGGCAGCCTCGGCTCGCCCGCTGCTTATGATAGCTGAGCCTGCTCATAATCCTGATCAGGCATGGACAGTGGCCCGACAACTCGGTATAGATACCATACAAGTGCAGCTTAACGGCACCGATTGGGCCGAACAACTGACACGTCTTGCACGCCGTCTCGCTGCTGCTAAGGCTCTGCAAACTTCAGTAAACTGAAAGTATCACAATATATAATCGTCTTTACCTCGTGTCACAACCTGTTATAGCCTTACACGATATCAAAGTCACCTACACTGACCGCCCTGTGCTTCCGGGTGTATCGCTGTGTGTCAACCGGGGAGACTTTATGACCATTACGGGGCCTAACGGTGGTGGTAAGACCACTTTACTCAAGGTGATGCTGAAGCTGCTCAAACCTGACAGCGGTACAGTAACCTATTATGATACGACAGGACATCCTACTAACAGGCTTGCTATAGGCTATCTGCCTCAGAAAAGCATGATAGATACTC
Source organism: uncultured Porphyromonadaceae bacterium (assembly GCA_947177575.1). GTDB lineage: Bacteria > Bacteroidota > Bacteroidia > Bacteroidales > Muribaculaceae > Lepagella. Next base: position 8,937 of record CAMWVA010000078.1, read on the forward strand.
ATTTCCCTATTACTGTGGGTGAAGTAGTACGCTCAGGCATGATACGTAATCTGTGGGGGCGTTATCCTAAGGACGCTACAAAACGTTATGATGAAGTGACACAGCTTATGGGTATAGCTAAGTTGGCCGACAGACCTATCGGAGCGTTGTCCGGCGGCCAGTTGCAACGTACTCTGTTAGGAAGGGCACTGATAACTGACCCTACAGTACTGGTGCTTGACGAACCGCTGTCGTATGTCGACAAGCGGTTCGAGCATCAGATATATTCGATAATGGCAGACCTTGCCAAGCGTATCACTATAGTGCTGGTAAGCCATGAACTGTCAGTGATTTCGGGCATGGCCAACAGGCATATTATCGTTGACGACGGTGTGCATGAGTGTCATTCCACACATCACTATCGCCGCGATGACTGTGAAGAAGACTATACGTAACGCAAGATTATTGACCCCGTAGAATACGTATATATTCGTCGTAGCTGATATGAGTGCCTCCCATACTGCGTAGGTGAGGCGTCTCGAACTGGCAGTCGATAAGGAAAGTATCATTGGCTGTCATCAGGCGTCGTGCCAAATGCACCAGAGCCAGTTTGCTGGCACCGGGCCGTAGAGAGAACATGCTTTCACCGGCAAAAACGTGTCCCATAGTCACACCGTAGAGGCCGCCCACAAGGCGGCCTTCTTCCCATACTTCCACACTTGCCGCTCTCTTCATACGATACAGTTCGGTATAAGCCGCTACCATCTCCGGTCCGAGCCATGCACCCACACCGTTTATACGCAGCTTGCTACAGTTAGATATGACTCCTTCGAAATCACGGTTGAAAGTCATTTCGAAGCGACCGCTGTTGAGCATGGGCCGTAATGAGTGCGATACGTGTATATCATGAGGAAATATAACAAAGCGCTTTTGCGGACAGTACCACTGCGGTTCTTTGCTGTCGCGAAATGAAAACCACGGAAAGATACCGCGTGAGTAGGCAGAGATAAGACGGCGCGGTGACAAGTCGCCGCCTATTGCTAACAGACCGTCAGACTCGGCCAGATGCGGGTCGGGGAAAGCCATAGTCCTGTCATCAGGATCTATCCAGAATACCATATTGAGAGATAATGTTATTGAATGTTATCAAGTGTTAGTGCATTCTCTTTGACTGTGACTGTGGCTGTACCGCCATTGTTAAGAGAGCCGAACAGAATCTCACGCATGAGCAGCGGTTTGAGTCGTGTGGCGATTACACGGTCGAGTTCACGTGCACCGTATTCGCGTGTTATACCTTCATGCAGTAACCACTGACGTGCCATATCGCTGACTTGCAGGCTTACTTTACGTTCGGCGAGACGTTCGGCAAGCTGACCGAGTTTCTTATCAAGTATACGTGAGGCCATATCATGGTCCATGTCATTGAATACTACGGTTGCTGACAGACGGTTGAGAAATTCCGGTTTGAATGTGCGTTTCACCTGCTTCAGCATAGCCTGACCTGCTGTGACACTGCTGCCGAATCCGACGTTTGCTTGTGCCGCGTATTGTGCACCGGCGTTTGAAGTCATAATGAGAACTACATTACGGAAGTCGGCATGACGTCCTTTGTTGTCACTAAGACGACCATAATCCATCACCTGCAACAGTATGTCGTAGATGTCGGGATGTGCCTTCTCTACTTCATCGAGCAGTAGCACGCACGAGGGAGAACGGCGTATAGCATCAGTCAGTATGCCGCCATCTTCGTAACCTACATATCCGGCCGGTGAACCTATAAGTTTGGCTACGGCATGTTTTTCAGCATATTCGCTCATATCGAAACGTACGAGCTCCACTCCCATTTCCTTAGCTAAAACTACAGCTACTTCTGTTTTACCCACACCCGTAGGTCCTACAAAAAGCAGGCTTGCCAACGGCTTGTCGGGGTCATTCAGGCCGGCTTTCGACATAAGCACCGCTTCAGTAGCCGCACGTACGGCTGACTCCTGACCGAATATGCGGGCTGCTACTCGCTCGGGTAGAGTATTCATAGTGTCTTTTTCATCGGTCTGTAATGCTGTAGTGTCGATACGTGCCATTCCTGCCAATACTTTCTGTACAGCTTTTTTATCAACCACGGGTGTTTCATCGGTCTGCGCCGAGTCAGGATTCAGTTCGCGCCATGCTCCTGCCTCGTCAAGTAGGTCGATAGCTTTGTCTGGCAAATAACGGTCGGTAAGGTGTCTTGCTGACCCTGATACAGCGTATTCCACTGCTTCGTCAGTATAACGTACATTATGGTATTGTTCATAATGCCCCTGTAATTGCCGTAATATCTCAATAGCTTCCGCTTGAGTTGGTTCAGTTATGTCTATCTGTTGAAAACGTCTCAGCAGGCCTTTGCTTTTAGCAATGTGACGGTTCAGCTCTTCGTATGTGGTAGAGCCTATGAAACGTATATCGCCGCGCTCGAGATATGGCTTGAGCATATTAGAAGCGTCCATCGGACTGTCATTTGTGGCTCCGGCTCCTACAATATTATGTATTTCGTCAATATAGACTATTGCACCCGGTTGGGTACTTATACCGTCCATAACTGTTTTCAGACGTTTTTCGAAATCACCCCGGAATTGTGTGCCTGCTAACAGACTGCCTAAATCTATCTGATAGATACGTGATTCGCGCAGACGCTCCGGTACCTTGCCGTCACGGATGAGTCGTGCCAATCCATAGACCAAAGCTGTCTTGCCGACACCGGGTTCGCCCACATGCAGCGGATTATTTTTATCCTTGCGGCATAATACCTGTATCGTGCGAGCAAGTTCCGCTTCACGACCTATAAGAGGATTACGTGTGTCAAGGAGCGAATCAATGTCCGTGACAAGCGAACGCCATTGAGCCGGTTTCTCCTGCTGTTCATCAGAGTCAAAAGGTTGCTCAAAAGACTGATCAGGAGACGAACTTGGGAATGCATCGGCAAAGTCTACACACTCGTCATCATCTTCAGGTATTAAATTATTTAGTGAATAAGCTCTGTTAGCAGCAGCTATAAAGCCTCCTTTATCCTCGTTTGTCAACTGGCGCACAAGAGATGCGGCAAAAGAGTCGCGTATCTCCAGCATAGCATTGAGACAGTGAGGTACAGTGACGGTTGCCGCTTCTGAATGTGCTGCTGTAGCAGCGGCTCTGTTCAATACTTCAGACAGTTGTATTGACAGTTCCGGTTCGTATTTTATATCTTTAGGTACACTCTCTTGTGCGTCGAGATAATTACGCAGTTTAGATTTCAAGCTCTTAATGCTTAGAGTACCGCTCCATTCTATAATGTCGCCGAATTGCTGCTGCTGTATCATACCTGACAGCAGATGTTCAGGCGTGATAAACTCATGTCGCTTTCTTGTAGCAAGCGCTGCTGCAAACTGGAAAGCTTCGTTGAGAAGGTACGAAAATGTTATTTCTTTTGGCATTCTGATAAAGAATAGTGAGAATACTTCTGTATAAATGTAATGAAGAGACAGGAATTGGAAAATTATTCCGGTTCCATAGTCAACTGGAGCGGATAGCCCTCGGCACGTGCCATACCAATAGCCTTATGTATTTTTGAAGCAGCTATATCATAGGCGTATGTGCCGGCAATAGCCTTGCCGCTATGATGCACCTGCAACATCAGTTTTACAGCTTCTTCATCACTTTTGAAAAAGACTTCTACAAGGATTTTCACTACCATATCCATAGTAGTGAAGTCATCATTATGCAGATAGACATGATAACGTTTTGGAGTGTCGATTTGTTGACGTTGGCGTGTTGCGCCTGAGGTTTGTGGCATAAATCGGAGATGCTTAGTAAGTTATGGCAGTGATAGCTGTCAGCTTTAGTCAGTATTGTCTCTCTGGTTATTATATCATCTCTCGAGACAATACCCTAATTAGTTTCTGTTCAGCTGTCCATACGCGAAGTTAGCACTTTTTTTACATACTCACTTTATAGAGTGCAAAAATAGCCCTAACCTATATACCCCCACCGCTATAATGGTAAACATCCTCTTCTCTAATCCTCAACCCTACGTTTACTTATATACATACCTAAAGTTACACACATAGGACCTCCTCGTCGTCGAGAAGGTCCTATGTTGTTTCAATCCACGCACCCGCGTGGGGTGCGACCTTAAGAGTTATGTACTACATACATAATATAATGTTTCAATCCACATACAATTTAATCAAAAATATTTATATCTCATATAAGCTACTATTACAAAAGATTAAAGTTATGTAATATTCTATTAATTTACTAATTGATTGTAAGTTAATTATTAGATATTTTTGTTTTAACGTTAAATTCTTTGCAAATTTAATTAAAAATTGATTAAGTTACTTTAAATGATTAATAGACCTCAATACTTTATTCTGAGTTTCAATCCACGTACCCGCATGGGGTGCGACGTCTTTTTCAGGAGGGAGAAGGTAACACTGATATGTTTCAATTCACGCACCCGCATGGGGTGCGACGTGTCACCATATCGAGTGTATAGCGCTACGGTAATGTTTCAATCCACGCACCCGCGTGGGGTGCGACTGTAAAAAATGGATGGCGCTGTATAAGTCGGAATGTTTCAATCCACGCACCCGCGTGGGGTGCGATAGAAGAAAACTACAGATATTCCCTCTGCTGTCAGGTTTCAATCCACGCACCCACGTGGGGTGCGATTGACATATATTCCCCCTTGTGTTACAATAGTCAGCGTTTCAATCCACGCACCCACGTGGGGTGCGATTGTAGTCACCGGGCTATCGTTCCAGGGGAGCGCCGGTTTCAATCCACGCACCCACATGGGGTGCGATAGGAACAGTGGGACCAGCTTAATACCCCACAGAAGTTTCAATCCACGCACTCACGTGGGGTGCGATGTGGTCTCCTGCCTTACCGTTACGTTGCTTGCCAGGTTTCAATCCACGCACCCACGTGGGGTGCGATTGACATATATTCCCCCTTGTGTTACAATAGTCAGCGTTTCAATCCACGCACCCACGTGGGGTGCGATTGTAGTCACCGGGCTATCGTTCCAGGGGAGCGCCGGTTTCAATCCACGCACCCACATGGGGTGCGATAGGAACAGTGGGACCAGCTTAATACCCCACAGAAGTTTCAATCCACGCACTCACGTGGGGTGCGATGTGGTCTCCTGCCTTACCGTTACGTTGCTTGCCAGGTTTCAATCCACGCACCCACGTGGGATGCGATTTAGCTTCCGCTGTCACGGCATTCCGGGCTTTAAGTTTCAATCCACGCACCCGCGTGGGGTGCGACCGATATAGCTGTGATGATAGACATCGATGTCGAAGTTTCAATCCACGCACCCGCGTGGGGTGCGACACACGGCCAAAATCGCAAAAAAGTGACTTGGGGGTTTCAATCCACGCACCCGCGTGGGGTGCGACTGTCGTCCGGAATATCCATCAAGTTTTCTGCGGACGGTTTCAATCCACGCACCCGCGTGGGGTGCGACGGGTTATATAATTCGCTGTACGAATACGATTACAAGTTTCAATCCACGCACCCGCGTGGGGTGCGACAATCGAGGAGATGTGGCCGTGTAAGTCAACTGTCGTTTCAATCCACGCACCCGCGTGGGGTGCGACTCTAATTACACTTAACTATCCGT
>CAMWVA010000079.1 GCA_947177575.1 uncultured Porphyromonadaceae bacterium
GTAAATAATTATCCTCAATTAACAATTAAATGCTATGAAAAAGTTGTTGAAATTTCTACCGGTGCTGTTAGCCGGTATTCTGGCAATATCGCTGTGGAGCTGTAGCGATGACAAGGACGAGCCGGTATCATATAATGAGTTGCCGGCAGCTGCAAAGACCTTCCTTACGACATATTACCCTTCGGTAAATACGGTCAGCGTAACCAAGGATAAGGAAGATTATGACGTAGTGCTTGCTAACGGTCATAAAGTGGATTTCAATAAGCAGGGAGAGTGGCAAGACGTAGACGCTCCGATGGGACAGACCATTCCTACAGGCTTCTATCCAGCTGCTATAGATGATTATGTAGCCAATATGGCTGATAATGCCGGTATTAATGAAATATCAAAGGAACGCGAAGGTTACGAAGTCGAGACTCTTACCGGACAGGAATTACATTTCAGTTCCGACGGCAGCTTTTTAGGTTACGACAAATAAACGACAAACAGACAATAAAAATGAAAGGGAGACCCGAAAGGATTTCCCTTTCATTTTTTCCGGATACGGATAATCATTTATGTCTACCGAGTAGAAATCGCAAAGGGCGGTCAACACGTCCGGCCCATGCATCTTCATTATGAGGTGCTCCTTCGTCTACAAAGCTGTCGAGATTGACAGGCGAGACATATCCCTTGTTTCGTGCTATTGATAGCGCCTTTTCCTCCCAAGGTCCGTAGTAGGCATCAATTGTTGTTGTGCCATGATCAAAATATAACCGATGAGTAGCAGCATCCGGCAGCGAAGTCTCAACAAAATTCATCATAGCGTTGCCGAAACGGTCACCGGCATCAAGCGAACCATACCAGTGAGTTGAAAGGCATCCGGCAGCACCGAACGTCTCAGGATAAAGACATATCAGATACAACGACATCAGCCCACCCATGCTCGAACCCATAACCATCGTATTATCACGGTCGGCAAGCGTCGGATAGATATAATCTACGACAGGCTTAAGTGTATTGACAACAAAAGAGGCATAATTGTCACCTTCCACCGGCTGACCCTTCAGACGTACCTCAGCCATAAGTTCGTCAAGTCCCGCAGCCGATACTGCCTGCTGAGGCATAAGCTGTGACACACGGGTAGCCGCATCGCTATGTATACCGACTATTATCGGTGGAGTTATCTCCCCTGCCCGTATAAGACGGCATGTAGTGGCGTCCATCTCCCACGCCTGACCGTTCCATGTGGTTGAAGCATCAAACAGATTCTGTCCGTCGTGCATATACAGTACAGGATAACGATGAGCCGTACCGGCATCATAATTTTCAGGTAACCAGACATCGACTGTGACAGTGTCACGAAGCTGTGGCGAATATACACGCAATCTTTCAATAACGCCGCAGTCAGGGTGCTGCATAGCCGGCATAACAGCATGACCCATCGAAATACTACCTACGACAGCGGCACACCCCATTATAAAGCGAATAATGTCAGTCATATAATCTTCCTTATTATACAATATTCTATGTAAAAACTTACGTTAAGCAGAATTTACAAAATTAATCATTTATACTATATCCGAAGTCTGTTAAGATTAAAAATATCTAAAGCTGAAGTTGTGAAAGGGAGCGTATGCGGTTTTTTGAGTAATTTTGCAGTCAGTTTCAGATTTACCGCAGATTACGGGCCGTGACGGTCCGATGATAATAACTCAAAAATGGAAGAAAACAATAAGAAATTAGGATTCGGTGCTCTTGTCGGCATTATATTCGGCATGATGGTAGGGTCAGGATTGTATAATATACCTCAGAACCTCGCAATAGGCGCCGGACCCGGAGCTGTGGCTCTGTCGTGGATTATAACAGCGGCAGGAATGTTGCTCTTAGTAGCTACATTCAAGATACTTGCCGACCGACGTCCGGAACTGAATGCCGGTATATACCAATATGCCAAAGAAGGATTCGGTAATTTCGCCGGTTTCAACATAGCATGGGGCTACTGGCTCTGCACAGCATTTGCCAACGTAGCTTACGCCGTGATGCTTAATGACAGTTTCGGTGCTTTCTTTCCCGCCTTGTTACCTCACCGCTGGCCTACACTGATATTCGGTACAGGACTGATATGGCTGATGTACTTTCTTGTGGCCGGAGGTATACGCACAGCCCGTCTTCTCAACAACATATTAGCTATTGTAAAAGTAGCTGCAATAGCTCTTATCGTAATAATTCTCTGTCTTAATATACACCTCGGAATTTTCCAGCTGAATTATTTTGACGAACTCGCCGATACTTCATCGTTATGGACACAGGTTAAGAGCACAATGATGGTGACACTGTGGTGCTTTATCGGCATCGAAGGCGCCGTAATGATGTCAGCACGTGCCAAACGTTCGCGTGACGTCGGTAAGGCCACCGTCACAGGCTTTTTTACAGCATGGTTACTCTACGTACTGGTGTCAATGCTATGTTACGGTGTGGCCACACGTGCACGGTTAGCCGGTCTCGACAATCCTTCGGTAGCCTACGTGCTACATGATCTGTGCGGAGCATGGGCTTACTATTTCGTCATATTAGCTGTCATCGTGTCACTGCTCGGCGGATGGTTAGCATGGACATTAGTTTGCGCACAGGTACCCTACGAAGCAGCACAGGTGAAGATATTTCCACGCTCTTTCCTGCGCCTTAACCGTCACGGTATGCCGGCCTTCGGTCTGTTTGTATCAAGCGTCGTAATGGAATGTTTCCTGATAATGGTGATGGTAGCCGACGACGTATATATGGCAGCTCTTATCATCACCGGAGTAATGATTCTACCAGCTTATCTGTCAGGAGGTATGTATCTGTTTAAACTCACACTGAAACCCGAACGCCTCGGACTGCAAAACCACTGGCACGTACTACGATACCGTATAGTGTCAGGGCTTTGTGTCGCTTACTGTCTATGGATGATATATGCCGGAGGCATAAAACTCTTTCTCTTCAGCTCGATATTTTATCTTGCCGGAATAGGCTTTTATCTCAAGGCGAGGCACGAACGTCGTGCCGAAGGCACATTGCGTTTCACTCCGGCCGACGTTGTTACCTCAGTACTGCTCATAATCGGTGTCATATCCTCAGCCATACTGCTGGCAAAAGGTGACGTTCCGTTCTGACAACCGATTCGTCAGAACGTTACCGACATCTGTGCCTGCAGGCGGTTTGTATGCAGCCCTGTGCCGCTGAGGCTCATACGATGACCATAATCGTACTCTATACCGGCGGCAATAAACTTATTAAAGGCATACAGCACATTGACGGCTGCATAGTCACCGTAACGATAAGTGTTTGCCTCGACAGCGGCATCGTCAGGAAGCCAGTTGGTAAGATGACTGTAACTTGCATTTGCCGAAACTTTCGGACTGAAGACGTAGTTCAGACCTGCTGTAAGGCCCATAGCCCTGACAGCTTTCATCTTTCCGAGTTCGTTATGTACAGCCACAGCGTCGAGACCTATACCATTATCATCCTGCAAGTATGTTGATATTCCGCTACCGTAAACAGCATTATACTGCATCGACAATGGTCCTGCTATATGTGCCATACCTGACAACTGTATACCCGCACCACTGACGGTATGATTGACTTCGGCTTTAAGATCACGATATTGAAGCGGACGATACAGACCGGACAGACGAACGTGAGAACCACGATTGTCCCATGCATACTGTAAATACAGAGGTATAGCCGGTACTCGCTGACTGACATTCTCCGTAGTGGCATCGACGGTCAGAGAAGCGGAAGGAGCATCAATGCCGAGAGCACCTGAAAAACCATGTCCGAACTGCTGCTGCCAGTAGAGAGTGAACAGCGATAGGCTGGGATAACCATTAGGTCCTTCACTGTCAATCGTCATAGGCTGGGCAGCACCGTCGGTAAAAGAGGAATTTGTATAACCTACTGTCAGTCCTCTATATTTACCGTAGACATGCGACACATGAAATGAATTGCTACCACCCGTAAATTTCGCCTTAAAGAAGATACCAAGACGGTTGGCGCTTTCCGGCATGGACAGGAAATTGAAATAAATAGAAGATGACTGCCATGCAAAACGTGTCGAAGCTCCGTTACCGGCCACACGCGGAGTTATCGACGAGGGAGTAAAGTTAAGTACAGAAGGCATTTCGTCACCCCAGTCGAAAACGCCTTCACCAAGAAACTGAGCACCTATGCCGATATAAAACTGTCCGTCTTTACCGACAAGTGCGAAACGCGGCAGACCGTTATCATTGGGAGTCTTTGGGGCATTATCCTTGAACGACTGCTCCACTTTCGAAGCATCGGTTTTTTCGTCATTTACAACACTTACCACGTCGCGGTCAAGACGATGATCACGCTGAGCAGATATATGAATATTACCGCCGATAGCGGTCAAAGCACAGAGAGCAAGGATTTTATTGTTCATCATTAAGTAGATATAAGAAGATATTATGGATTGTAAGACTTTGACAGAGGAGAAAAACAGTCACTGTTTACTCCATTCTAAACAATCCTGACTTCTGTTTGTATCACTAAAAAGATGAGGAGCTCAATAAAACATTATTTAAGGATAGCGCTTTGTGCTGTTCCGCTACCGTAAGCTTCGTTATTGTCATCAACTTTCTTGCCGTAGTTGAATGTATAACTTATGGATATGGAGAACCGCTGATGCAGATTGGAATCGAATTCCTGGCGATTATAATCATAATTCTGACTCTTGAGAACCATTGTACCACTCTTCCAGCTTGTATGAAGGAAATTATATGCTGTAGTATTTACATACCAAGGTCCGTGATGCCAGCCTAAGGAAAGCATATAGAGAGATGATGTCCGTTCGGTATACCCGCTTTCCTCCTCAATGTATTTGCTCGGAGTAATGTAGTAAGCGAACAGGCTGAAGTTGCCGAAATAGTATGTCGCAGTTGCCTGACATACAAAATCACTGTTCTTAAGTCTATATACGCCTGTAGAACGGCGGAGCCACACCTGGGGCTTAGCCATCAATGTGAGTTTGTTTTCAAACAATCTTGCAGACCCGGACAATCCTATCATTCCACATTGAAAATTGCCTGAGTTCATATATTTTCTCAACATGGTGCCATCAGGCCCGATAGGAAGATAGACAGCTGATATTCGATCGTTAGATTGATAATATTGACTATTGAAGCCAAATTGCCATCGATTATTAGCAATCCATGTATAGAAAAATCTTGTCATCGAAGTACTGTTATCTTTTATATCAGGAGTTCCCGTGTACCACATCAGTGCGTCTTGTTGAAGAATATTGGGGCTTTTATTAACCGCTTCGGGTACATCACGTCCTAAATTGAAAAGCAGTTGAATCTGATGTTTTCGATTTGGTGTGTAAACACCATGAAGTTCAAAAACGGGAAAAGAATTGACGACTTTTACTCCGGCAATATTATTTCTCTCCAGTGCCCATGAAATCGTAGAGCCTCCTCTGAACTTCTCCGACATGTAATCATAGCCGACGCCAAACATTCCGATAATAATATTATACACTTGTAAGGATGGCGAACTACCGAGATAATCAATTACATGGCGATTATATCTACCGTCACCTGAGAATGACAACGTATGCACATCGCCCAGTGTCCATTCCAGCCGCGGTGCGACAGTTACATTATAGGTATTCTCCACTGCATTGTTTACTATATGCAGCCTATAGGTATCTTTATAGTCAGAATTCAGAGTATTATGACCATACACGAAAGAAGCTTCCGCACTGAATGCCGCTGCATCGTTGAAAGAATGGTAGTAATCGCTATTAAAGTTAATAGCGTAGTCTTTTGACGATACAGAACGGGATATATACTCGGTAGAAAGAAGCTGGTCGGAATATTCAACTATCTCTTCCTCATCTTTATGCGGAGTGTTATTTAATGCAAAATTCAGACTGTTGGTAATCTGAGTGGTCGCGGTGTTATATATCGCCCGGAATGTTAAGTCGTTGACGTTAGCCTTATATCGGTACTTATCTGTGTAGGTATGTCGCTGTATGTCTCGCGGACCTTTCCCGAAAAGATCAGTAAATCTAAATTGTTCTGTCATATCAACACCGCCATCCCGACCACTGAATAATATTTCATTGGCATAAATGTCAAATGTCATACTTTTATAAGCGAACTTTGAATAAATATCAACCTCGGTACGATTCACACTAAACCATTTGTCAGCCTCAAGGCGTGTATATCCACCCCATTCATACTTCTGCATCACAAAGTTAAGTACATAATTCGCACCTTTGAACCTCGGGTCTGTAGGAAATGCCATAAATTCCACTCGTTTTACATCATTGGTAAGCATTGACGCGAGGTCCTGCGAAGTCGCCTGAATGTAGTCGATAAATACTGCTATATCTCCTCCCCCCACCATTTCTATGGACCTTGTGACCGGATTTACATCTATCTGAGGGAGTGCCATCCGCAACAATAAGTCAGTAGCATTTGCTGATGCATTCTTTTGTCGCTGAGTGGGACGATATACAGTCTTATCCGAGTAGATAGAGGCGTAATCCGCTTCGACACTCACCGTTTTCAACTGAATTGGTAACTCATCCATTTTTATTGTTCCCAATGAGAACGAAGCAGCCTTTACGAATGTCGGCTTATAACCCAAACATGTCAGTTTGGCAAGTACACCTTGTCTGTCGCATGGTATTGAGAACCGTCCGTATTCATCGGTTATACCATACGTCAGGACTGTGGAATCTTTAGGCGTAAGCAACATAACTGTCGCAGCTGTCACCGGCTCATTATCCGTTCCGATTACTCTGCCGCTGTAGACATACTTGCCGTGCTGAAGAGCTTCGATATAATATATATCCTTAGATTTCGTAACCGTTACCGGATTCAATCCTATAATCTGACGTAAGGCATCATAGACGTTATCAGCAGACACTATCGAGCTTGTACGGTAATTTTCGAGTTCATTGTAGATAAAGTTGATGTCAATATCCGGATGGTCTTCTACAAATTTCTGTATAGCCTTTGGAAGAGCCGTAGAATTGAAACGATATGAAAAAGTTTCTGCATCGACCATTAAAACAGTGATAACGGCTACAATAATAGTAATTAGGCGTATCATATTATCGGCCTATTTTAATGGTATTATCATTAATAGTGAGATGAATCTGCTCAAAGTTGTCAAGACGTTCCACTACCTCCTCTATGGTTAGAGCCTGATCCCAGCGGAAATAAAGACGCAGTGATTTAGATGCCTCTTCCTTGAAAACCACTTTATATTCATAATAAGCCGCAATCCTGGATATTATATTTTCAAGTGTTTCATTGTCAAAGACCACAATCTCCGATGTCAGGACTTTTTCGTCATCTTCCGTTTTAGGGCTGTTAGTTTGAGATGTTGCAATGGTGGTCTTAGGATTGATATCTGCCGGCGGAATAGATGTTTCTTGATGTTTCAGGTGACTGATACCTATACCCACAATAGCAGCCACAGCAGTAAAAGAGACTATACATATAGCGATGCTTGCCGCAACGTTACGGGATAACAAGTTTCTAAACCATAAACGATGTGATACGCCGGAATTACAGTGTTTACTTTCAAATCTTTTCCACTCATCCTCTACATCAGGAATTACTATAGACTGAAGACTTGATTTCGTTTTGTCAAGCAGATCAAATGTTTTCTTCACTTCAGGGTCACTGAGCATTACCTCAATTTCTGTAGGGGTATAACGTTCCGGATGCTCAATAGCATCAAGGAGTATGTCAATTTTATCCATTTTGAGAAAGTTTTTCGCGCAAGATATCTATTGCATGACGCAGATGCTTGTAGACAGCAACTTTACTGATACCAAGAATATCAGCTATCTCCTGATAGCTCTTATTCTCTGTAAACCGCAGATCAACAACACGCCGGCAGGCTTCCGTCAGCTCCTTTGAAACTGTAGTCTGAATCAACATAATAGTATCATCATCAGGCCAGTCCTCCTCGGCTATTTCCTGTTCACCGACAGAATAGACTGCTTTCATTCGGTCCTGAGCTGAAAAACTTCGGATGTGTTTTAAGCATCGGTTTCGCACCGCTGTAAGCAGATATGCTTCCGACACCTCCGAACGTCCGGAAATAAGCAGGGTTTCAAAGATATCGTGTACAATATCCCTTGACACATTATCATCACGAAGTATCAGCATCGCAAGCCGATACATCGCCGCGTAATGAGTGCGGAAAAGCTGTCCTATGTCATCTTTTGTTGTCATACACCTATATGACCCCTCACTCATCAAAAAACTAACCTCTCAAACAGAAAAAATTTACCATACCAACCGTATGGCTTGGGTTGGAGGTTATATCGCTTTCCAGGTCTTAACTTTTCTTATATACCGAGTCTAAAAATCGTGTTTTTTTGTGTAGCTTTGCAGTCTAAACTATAAAGATGAAAGCAGATAATATTCAAATATTAGGTACTGATGAACACCGAATCTATTTCGGTGATGCTATAGAAGCTTTATCTCTCATTCCTGACGGATCGGTAGATTTGATTTTCGCTGATCCGCCATATAATATTGGTAAAGTCTTTGCAGGATTAAAAGACAAATGGGCATCGGATAATGATTATTTACAGTGGTGCTATATATGGCTTCAAATGTGTATAAATAAACTGAAGCCTAACGGAGCTTTTTATGTTATGACTTCTACCCAATTTATGCCGTATTTTGATTTATTCTTGAGGGATAAATTAACTATTCTGTCGAGGATAGTATGGTCTTATGATAGTTCAGGAGTACAAGCTAAAAAGTACTTTGGTTCAATGTACGAACCTATTTTATATTGTGTAAAGGACAAAGACAACTACACTTTTAATGCTGATGAAATCTTAGTAGAAGCCAAAACTGGTTCTAAAAGAGGCTTGATTGATTATAGGAAGAATCCGCCCCAGCCATATAACACACAAAAAGTACCAGGGAATGTCTGGGATTTTGCCAGAGTGAGATACAGAATGGAGGAATATGAGAATCATCCAACACAAAAGCCCATAGCACTATTAGAACGTATAATTAAAGCAAGTTCCAACGAAGGAGATATAGTCTTAGATCCCTTTTCAGGATCTTTTACTACTGGTTTTATGGCTAAACGCCTACATCGTAAAAGTATTAATATAGAGATTCAGGAAGAGTTTATTAAGATAGGTCTTAGAAGATTAGGATTAGCTACAGAATTTAATGGCGAACCTTTAGTAAGAGAAGGTAAAACTACTAAAATCAAGAACCATAACGGAGTAAAAACAAAAATTGTAGAACAGCCAAGTATTTTTGGCACCGATTATTAAGATATGGTTACAGAATATAGCTTTACCAATACTATTAGAAAGATATTAACTTCTTTCTATGGAGATAATGCAGAAGCTATCTTAGAAGGTAGTCTGCTAATTCAGTATCTGAATAAGAAAACGAAATCAGCTAATAAGGGTTCTAAAGCTCGAGGAAGCTTTGCAAATATATATTCCATTTATGTAGTGGTTGAAGATTATATCAGGCACGACTATCACAAAGCAGAGAAAGGTAAGTATGCTGACTATGAAGGAGCAATGTTTAGCTATCTGTTAAAAAGGCAGAGAGAATTACCATTTGGTGCAAAGCTACAGAATCATTCATTAAATAACAGAACTAATTCTGAATTTCAAGATTCCTTTCCTACAACTAACCTTATTCCGATTATCCGAAATCAGGAGACAAATAGGTATTGGGTTAATGATAATCTTCTATGGATTGTCTTGAATAGAAAACACTATAATATAGCTGAAGCTATTATAGCCATTATCGATGAATACATAAAAACAAAGCTGGATTCTTTTGAAAGATTCGTCAATCAATGCGAACAGATGCAAACAGTTGGGAATGAAGATAAAGAGGGAATTAAAAAATTTATATTAAGCCTTCTTGCTCCAAATGTAGACGCCAGACTTTTTGAAATAGTCAGCTATTCAATATTAAAATTCTATTATATTGAGCAAAATATTTACTGGGGATATGAACTTGAAAAAGTAAAATCAGAAAATCTAAAGCTTTATAAAACCGGAAGAACTAATGCTAACGATGGAGGTATAGATTTTGTAATGAAGCCTTTAGGCAGGTTCTTTCAGGTAACTGAAACAATAGATTTCAAGAAATACTTCCTTGATATTGAAAAGATAGAAAAATACCCAATTACTTTTGTAATTAAATCAAACGAATCTATATCTGAGATTAAGGAAAAATTAGAATCTGATGCTCTCAAAACCTATCCAGTCAAAGCGATTGTTACCAAATATTTAGGTTGTATAGAAGAAATAATAAACATTCCTATTCTTATGAATTATCTTCAAACAGTGGAAAAGAATGGGCTACTTATTAAGGTTTTAGATGAAATAGTATTACAAAGTAAAGTTGAATTTAATTATTCAGACGAAGATGAAGACTAAGAAAAATGAAGCCTGAGATATGAGGGTATCTATCGGAAAGCTTTATGTATACCGTGACACATAAAACTCATATAGCCAGAGTCGATAGCTATATGAGTTTTCTTCATACTGTTTAGTAGTATAGTCAGGAAGAGCTTAATGTGTAGCGTAATACCATTTGGTTTTGTTCTTGTCTGCTGCTCTCTGACTGACACTGGGATCAGAGGTGGTTATTCCGGAATAGCGATAAATTTTGATAGGTCCACGCGTAGCTGTATAGAACTGTTCCGTATTCGTTTTGTAAGGTATTAGCTGATTTAACTGAACCTCGAATTCAGTTTTCAAGTCTGTGGAAGCACTATTCTGTTCAAACAACAAATTTACGTAATCACCGAAATCATAGAAAATTGTCGGTGAATAACCATCTAAATTCTGTAATCGTCCACGCTGATAATCATCAAAAGAATAACTGTGATTAATCTGTTTCATCAGACTTGCCATATCATCAATGTGAGATAAGTCTGTCACGGAAAGTGTACCGCAAGGAACGGGATAGTTTGAATAGAACTCATGGAAATCGTCACATACCGCCCCGTAGTCAGGTGTGCCAAGCAGATGTTTTCCCATAGTTGAGTATGGCATTCCGTATGCCATAACTTCACAAGTGGAAGCTATCAGATAATCTGCTACATCCTTTAACTCGTAAGCTACTTCAATGGAAGACATATAGCAGTCATCAAACAGAATATACTCCATTTTCACACCGCTATTTTCTATAGCCGCCGATAATGTTGATATGTCGGTCTGAAATTCCCGGGTAGTTCCTCCGAAATATCGTGTAAGCGGCACATCCGTATAATCCCAATGAAACTTTTCCTGCGACCGCAAGGCTCTGCTCGCGTTTACCGGGAGCCAGCCCATACCGTGACAACCTATTATCATTGAATATCTCTTTGCAGGAGCATAATATATCACATCATCAAGAATCTGAGTGATTCCGGTCTCTGTAGTAAACGCCGGGTATGAATAGGACTTAAGGTCAACCCTTTGACATTGACCGTTTTCATATTTAATCTCAAATAAGGAAGCTTCTGTCGAGGTTGTAGAAATGAAGACAATAACTCTTTCGTTATCCAAGCCACCCATTTCCTCTATGCAGGACTCCATATCCTTAATGTTCTGATAGAAATAGCCCGTCAGATTGGACGACCATGGCATATACATTAATAAAGTCTTCTCGTTTCCTACTTCTTCAGACAGGGGTGTATCCGATTCACTACAAGCAGTGAAAAGCAAAAACGAAGCAACAAGCAATATCAGATATTTTTTCATTACAATAGTTTACTGTACTTTAATTTTCTTTCCGTTTATGATATAAATTCCGCTTTTGAGCTGCGATAATGCTGAGTCACGATTTTTGAACACACCTATGAGTATACCTTGAAGATTATACACTCTCACTGTGGCAGCCTTCTCTATAGATGGAATTGAAGCATAAGAGCTCTCCGGAAGGTGCGTGTCGAACCATTCAATATTGCGGTGAAGAGCTGTTTTTATTCTTTCCGCTCTGAGTTCTGCAGTTTGAGACGGATCTTCACCCCATCTTATGCAATCATTATTCCAAGCTACCTCAAGCGGAAGAATTGTCTCATCAATATATTCATATATTTCCGTAAGTCTCTCCGGATATACCTCTTGCCACACATTTGCTACAGTCTTACAGAAACTGTCATACTGAATAATCTCCCCTATCCAATGCGGAATAAAGTTATAATGTACCTTCATTCTGAAAGTATAGTCAGTCTTATCTCTGTTGTAGCATACAAGATCCCAGATTGGACCGGCTACCCACTTCGAGTCCTCAGACAAATCTTTATGCAGATAAAAACTACCGTGAAAACCATCCGGATTATCCATTACTTCCTGAATGATAAAAAACCGGGCCATACTTTCCACATCTATATATCCTTCCCACCGAGTCGAAGTTTTGTCAGTAGAATAGATAGCTGAGTTTATAGACTTAAATTTATCAGTAAGCCATTGCAACTGAACGTCTGACAAATCTTCAGGCGAATGATAACGCAACGTCAGGTTCCACCTACTGCTTTCAGGAATTGTAATCTGACATTCGTCGCGATAATTATCCACCTCAACAAGCCAGCCGCCGCTTATCAGATCAGTGTTCGTCTCACGGTCCTGTTGTTCGTAGATATTCACACGATTTTCATCTATGCGGATTGTTTCTGTAAGAAAATATAGTCCGATATAATCACCGTTCAACACCACTTCTACCGGTCGGAAACTCGGAGTCCACGCCATATCCATAAATTTGCCTAACTGAAATCCGGCCACAGTATTTTCAGAAGGTTTAAGCAATGCCCAATGCTTATTTTTGGACATTCCCATTATTGCAGTCTTTTTTCCAAGTTTTATCTTATACGGCTTCTTTACTCCTTTCCAAGATGAGTGACCCCTACCCCGTATTTGCATTGGCAACGGGTCGCTCTCTGTACCAAGAGCCTCTACCCCATCTATTCCCATCGGGTCAAGTCTATAAACGGCATTCAGGTATATTTCCTTAGAGACAATAGGCGCGTGATTCTCTGTTTCAATATATAAGACCGGCAAAGTACCCGATATTGAAATTTCCGCCTGTGTAGGAGACATGTTAGCTTCCGCTTCTTCCATACATGATACCAAAACTAATAAAGTCAGCAAATAGACGATTCTTCTGAATGTACCGCACATAAGATTGTGATAATATTATTTGTTCGTTTCAAGATTATCATATAAAACTCAAACGCAAAATTATCACTATTTCAGCAATAACCTTGTACACAAAAGTGTGCAATTATCGTTTCAAAGTGCATTTATGCGGAAATGACAGCCATAGTCTATGCCGAACTATCAGAGCAATTTCTTTAGTTCTTCGATATCAGGTAGAGTCTCACGCAATTTATCCGGCATATCCTCACTGAGTCGATATGTGGCTACACCCATAGGTTTGGCATAATCCTGAATAACATACTCTACGAAGTCCTTATTGGCATTCTTGCACAGCACGATACCGATTGATGGATTTTCATGAGGTTTTCTCACTTTATCATCCAGAATACGCAGATAAGTCATAAGCTGAGCAAGATAACCTGGTTTGAAATTTCCGGTCTTAAGTTCCACGACTACAAGACAATTCAATTCCCTATTGAAAAACAATAGATCAGGAAAGAAATCCTCTGAAAATGCCTCAAGATGATATTGATTGCCGACGAAAGTAAAATCACGTCCGAAAGTCATAATGAATTTCTTGATATTATGGATTATCTCTTTTTCAACAACCCGCTCATCTATATCAGCTATGTCACGAATCCCAATTTCCTCAGTATTAATAAAATCAAGCATATATTCATCTTTGAACATGTTGAGAGCCTTGATAGCATCTCGACTATCTTTGATTGTTACACCAAAGTTTGAAGGCATTGCCCCGTATTTGTCGGCTACATTATCCTTTATCTGTTGTTGAAGATAACGAGTGTCCCATTTATTCTTAAGAGACAGTTTAATGTACTTCCACCTTTTATTTACATCTTTTTCTCCGTTAAGAATTCTAACATGATGGGTAAAGCTGAGATTCTCAAACAATTCTAAATCGTCAGTCGTGATAGTCGATTTAGATGAGAGTAGCGTTGTCGTTTCTATTTCGCCAATCATGATTGGCGAAATAGATGATGTAGTATCCGATACTTCCAGAACAGGTGCCCACTCTTCATAAAACATTCTCATATTTTTTAAACTACTCTCCGAAAAACCTTTCAATCCCGGCATTTCCTTGCGGAGTCGCTCTGAGATTGTTCTTATGGCTCCAGAGCCCCAGAAACCCTCGCGTGAGTTAACTGAAATATATCGACCGATACCATAATAGAGTGAGAGCATTTCACGGTTGACCAACTTCGCTGCCTGATATTGACTGCGAAGAATAGCATCTTTTATTGTCTGAACAGCGATATTATAATCCACTGTACTATTCTGAATAATTTCTTTCTTTGCCATAACAATGCAAATTTACTTATTATTTGTTGACGGCAGAAGTAACAGCCATAATTTGTACAGAAGTCATGCATTTAGAAG
>CAMWVA010000080.1 GCA_947177575.1 uncultured Porphyromonadaceae bacterium
GGAGGGAGGCGGCAGCTTGGACATGGCGGCGGCAGTCGTCGGAAGTGAGCGGACGCAGGCGGGGTGGTAAGGAGCGGTAGTAGCGCCGCCAGGCGATGAGACGCTTGCGATATTCTGTTTCAAGCTGGTTGCCTAATCCGATAGCTACATAGTCGCCACGTGCTTTACCGGATTCACGCAACAGTCTTCCGGCGAGCTGACACTCGTGAACAGTATTCATATCCAGATTTATGAAATCCGGACTTATTACTTCAAAAGGCCACAATCTGATGGCTGCAAGTGTGAGAATCGTAGCCTCGTTATATCGTGCAGAATCGACAAGAAATGCAGCCGTACGCAGCAGCCCAGAACGTTGCCAGCGCATCATGCGTGCTGTGGCAGGGTCATAATACGGCCGGTCTGAAGCGGAACATCCGCCGTCGGCAAGGTTCTTTACAGAAGAAGCCGCAGCCAGGGCATTCGTAAGGCGGTCAGGACCTCCGAGACGTGCTGCAAAAAGTCCGGGTATCATCAATAAGTCCAATCCGGCCCGCTGACGTGACGAGAGGCCGTTAATCATCATCAAAGGCCGTTGTCCGGGTGTAGTGTCTGACATTGCCGAAGCAGCCATATCAAGGATAGCCAGCGCAGGCTGTCTCAGCCAAGATGACCCGCCTGCGGCACTGCGCAAGTCAAGTACCACACTATCACCGCTGACAGTCGGCAAAAGAGCATAACGCGACTCAAGACGTGGCAGAGAACTATCGGAGTTATATAATCTTATCAGTAAAGAGTCAAGCGGTATGATTTTTCCTTCAGCAGGCACTTCAGTCAGCGCAAACCGACCATAAGCGAAATCAGCCTTATTTCCGATCATAGGTACCGCCTTCCGGTAAGGACCGGAAACACCAAGCGAAGCTATATATGACGGCATTGAAAGATAAGTGGTGTTAACCACAGTCACATCAGGTCTCACCCCCTCTACTTCCTGAGCATACCACAACGGGAAAGTAAGATTATCGCCATCGGTCAGTAGGACAGCGCCCTGCGGCATCGAACCGAGTACATTACGGGCAAGATCTATGGCGCCGAAGCGACCGGAGCGGTCATGATCATCTTTATTCTGGCACAGCATCAGCACAGGCACGGCAAAAGAAAGTGTGGCAACTACCATAGCTCCGCGTGAAGGACGTCGCCGTTTCAGACGGCGCTCAAGGCGTGCGGCACCTATAGCTATTGACAACACTCCAAGACCTATCCAGAACGAAAAAGCCATAAATGAGCCTAAAAAGGAATAATCACGTTCGCGAACCTCACCCGGCGCCTGATTCAGATAGACTACTATGGCTATACCCGTCATAAGCCATAACACCAGAATAAATGTACCCCAGCGTCTTGTGATATGACCGCCTGATATGCAGAATAATATACCTATCACCGCAAGCAACAGCGGCAACATAAAATAGACATTACGCCCCGGATTATCACGCCCTACCTCTGCAGGCAACATATCCTGAGGGCCCAACATAGCATCGTCTATAAACCGGAATCCGGTTATAAAATTACCGTGATCCGCTTCTCCGGCAGAGCAAAAGTCATTCTGTCGGCCGGAGAAATTCCACAGCAGATACCGCATATACATATAGCCGATCTGGTAAGTAGCCAGCATACCAAAGCTTTGGGTATATGAAGGACGCCATGACACAGGCCGTATACGTTTACCTGTGACCGGATCCAGTTTGCCGACAGGCTTTCCCTCCTCATCAAGTGCCTCAGATACTTCCACACTTACCATCGATTCTTTATCCATACCGACCCAAGCCTCGAAAGCGCCGAGATCGGAAGGATCTGTCGATGTTATGCGGGGCAGCCACATATTGAGTTCAGGAGTTGTAATAGCTTCATAGGTATGATCAGTAACAACGTAGGCATCACGCCCGGGCACACTCAGGGCAACTTTATTTATTGCCGAATCGATTGCCGTAAGCATACCCGACCTCGCACCGAATTTCCCACCAATCACAGCTTTGGCATAGTGCGGACCCTTATCACGAAGAGCATATCGCGAATAGTCGGGTCTGCCGGCAGAATCGAACCGCTCCTGTACTACCGGACGGCTGTAAGGAGTATGGCCGTAAAGTAGCGGAGCAGAGCCGTACTGATCACGTGACACATACGAACGCAAAGCGAATATATCGGCCGGAGCACCTGTATTAAGTGCAGGATTGGCTACCGCACGTAGCGGAATCAGCGCATAACTTCCGTATCCTATCATCATGATGCCCAACATCCACATAGCTATTATGACGCGGCGGCGTGTACACGGCCATGTATAACCGGCAAAAATAGCAGCTGCCACCGAGCAGATAGCCGAACATATCAGACTGTCAGCTATCATAAATATGCCTGACAGAAATATAGCCAAAGCTATGACAGCCACAGTAAGACCTTTATGCTGATGTGTGAATAGCATCCACAGCACAGCTGCGAAAGAGAGCAGACACAGCATATAATAAATCAACACACCGCTCCAGAAAGGCAAGTGCATGTCATTGACAGCCCACAGTTCGGCGATACCGGCCAGATGTAACGTGCCAGGCATCATAGCAGTAAGTATAAGTCCGACTATCGTTAAAGCCACCGCCACACAGAACAGACAGAAACGTGCCGCACTGCGGTGAGGACGCCGTCTGTAGGCATAAAGGACAGCCAAGGCCGGAACTACAAGCAGATTCAGCTGATGTACACCTATAGAAAGAGCCGTAATATATGCCTCTAAAATCAACCACCGTACTCCGCGTGCCTGCTCACAGTCCGGCACAGCAGCCCACTTCAGCATTACCCATACCTGCAGCACACTCATCAACAGAGAGAACGCATACACCTCAGCCTCGACAGCCGAAAACCATACAGAATCACACCAGGCCAGACACATAGTAGCCGTCAGAGCACAGATACAGCATAGCGGCGCACGCCGTCCGCGTGTACGCCCCGGCAGACACATAGCGAGGACAGCTGCTATACATCGTACTAACAGACCCATAGCAATAGCCGTCCAAAGGCCACTTGACATGTTGACCCACAATGTTTCGGCTCCTCGCGGAGCGAGCAGGCATACTATATGTGTGACCAACTGCCACAATGGATTGCCGGGAGGATGACCGACTTCAAGCCCCTTAGCAACGGTAACGTATTCCGGACAGTCCCAGAACGACACCGACGGTGCTACAGTAAGCCAATACGTTGTCAGAGACAACACAAAGGCCACCAGTGAAGTTACGTTAAGCCAGCATCTCGGCACACGGTCCAGAAATGGGTTATGATAAGGCATGGTAAGGTCAGAAAAAGAAAATAGATAATGTCACAGGAAGAGAAGCGAGCGCTCAAAGTTACAAAAAATAATTGGTTATTAACCGTTCTGAACCCATAAGCTGTTAAGAAACATAAAATTCCTACCCTACAGGCCCACATAAGAAGGGAGAGTCCTCACGACTCTCCCTCCCGCTTCACACTCATTAATAAAACGATTTAACGAAATTTTATCTAACTTTGGCATTTTCCCGCAGCCGAAATATGCGGGATTATTGTGTACCAGCGCAGATTGCTATATCAGACTATGGCAGCAATCCACTCCACAAATCGAAGAAGCCAACTCCGAAATCGGACAATTGTGAGCGGTGTATGGCGTAATATGCTACATACAGGGGCTAACATACTTATGCCTATGTGTTTGGTCGGCTTGTATTATCTGTTTACAGATGCAAAATTAAAAATAACGGATTTATTAACCAAATAATTTTTAAAATATAGATAAAAATACTAAATTTGTAATTTCAAACAGATAAATGTCCTGTTAGCGTCTTATAATTATAATAGAAACCGAAAAAATTACCGAAACTCATGCTGGATGAAATCGATTGCCGTCTGCTTGACCTGTTACAAACCAACAGCCATATAAGCACCAAAGAACTTGCTCACGAGGTCAATCTCTCACAGACTCCTGTCTACGAACGTGTGCGCCGTCTTGAACGTGAAGGTTACATAAAACAATACGTAGCATTGCTTAATGCCGAAAAACTGAACCTCGGTTTTGCAGTGTATTGCCATGTGCGTCTGTCACGTCAGACAGCCAAAGATGCGCATGAATTTATCGAAGTCATTAAAAAAGTCGAAGAAGTAACCGAATGTTACAGTATGTCCGGTTCTACTGACTACCTCCTCAAGATACATGCCCCCAATATGGCTTATTACCGTCGCTTCGTGCTTGAAGTCCTCGGTAACATAGAGGCTGTAGGGTCAATGGAGTCACACTTCGTGATGTCTGAAGTGAAACATACCACATGTCTGCCACTAAGTCAGCTCAGCAAATGAAAAAGTAGTCACCGAGGTAAAATAAACATCTGAAACAGTACAGAAAAGGCGTTTAAAGGGAAATATGTTTAACAACATATATAAAACATTAGTAGGGTAAACTAATAAGTGTTAACTTTACACCCAAAAGCAAAATCTGTGTATTGCGCATCAGCTAAACCCTAACATATCATATAAGTTATCATGAGCAAAACCTTGAAACAACTCTTCCTTTACGCCGGGACAGCACTTCTTGCAGCTTCATGCGGCAACGGCCAGCAGAAAGTCATGTCTGTCAGCGAGCCTCTTGACGCCAGCAAATTTGAAGCCGAAATCGACGGTAAGAAAACCGGTCTGTACACCATGCGCAATGCCTCAGGTATGGAGGTAAGCATAACTAACTATGGCGGCCGTATTGTCGCAATCAACGTGCCTGATAAAAAAGGTCAGCTGCAAGACGTAGTGCTTGGCTTCGACTCCATAGGTGCCTATCTGCCAGAAGTCAATCAATCAGATTTCGGGGCTGCCATAGGCCGTTATGCCAACCGTATAAATCAGGGTCATATAAATATCGACGGGCAGGACTACCAGCTGCCTCAGAATAACTTCGGCCATTGTCTGCACGGCGGACCCACCGGATGGCAGTATAAGGTCTATGACGTTAAGGAAGCGAATGACAGTACCGTTGTGCTGACTATTGTATCACCCGACGGCGACAACAATTTCCCGGGCACTGTCAACGCCGAAGTCACATACACCCTGCGTCCGAACAATTCGCTGGCCATAGCTTATAAGGCCACCACCGACAAACCGACTGTCATCAACATGACAAATCATAGCTATTTTAACCTTAACGGCGACCCGGCTATACCGATTACCAACAACAAACTCTATATAAACGCAGCAGCCTTCACTCCTGTCGACACAACATTTATGACCACCGGAGTGATAGAACCCGTCGAAGGCACACCCATGGACTTCACCAAAGCACGTGTTATATCCGAGACCATCGACGAAGTTTCATACGACCAGATACGCAACGGCAACGGCTATGATCACAACTGGGTGCTGAGCACTGAAGGCCGGATGGATATTGAAGCTGCAAAAGTGGTGTCACCGCTGACAGGCATCACACTGACAGTCTATACTGACGAACCGGGAATACAGGTCTACACCGGCAACTTCCTCGACGGCACCGTCACCGGAAAACACGGAAAAGTCTACAAACAGCGTAGCGGCATCTGCCTTGAGACCCAGCACTATCCCGACACACCTAATAAACCCGAGTGGCCTTCGGCTCTATTACGTCCGGGTGAAACCTACACCAGTAACTGTATCTACAAATTCGGCGTGGAGAAATAAGCCATGCTCTGCTGATTATTAATTACAGATAACCCAAAAAACATCCTAAATACAATTTACCTTAAAACATCATGGCACTATTAGACTGGATTGTAATAGCAATCTTCTTCATCGCTCTGATAGGCATCATCGTGTGGGTGATGCGTCAGCAACAGAGTGATGCCAAAGACTACTTCTTAGGCGGTAAAGACGCCACATGGATAGCTATCGGCGCCTCGATTTTCGCTTCGAACATCGGTTCGGAACACCTCATCGGTCTGGCCGGCTCGGGAGCCTCGAGCGGTATGGCAATGGCCCACTGGGAGATTCAGGGCTGGATGATTCTGCTCCTTGGCTGGGTATTCGTACCTTTCTATACACGCTCTATGGTTATCACCATGCCGGAATTCCTTGAGCGCCGCTATAACCCTGCGTCGCGCACTATACTCTCGGTTATTTCGCTCATCAGCTATGTGCTGACCAAAGTAGCCGTTACCGTCTATGCCGGCGGTCTCGTATTCCAACAGGTATTCGGTATCGAGACACTCTGGGGTATCGACTTCTTCTGGATTGCCGCTATCGGGCTGGTACTTCTCACTGCTCTATACACTATCTTCGGCGGTATGAAATCGGTGCTCTATACATCGGTGCTCCAGACTCCCATACTGCTGCTCGGTTCTGTCATAATACTTGTACTCGGCCTTAAAGAGCTCGGCGGCTGGGATGAGATGATGCGTATATGCTCGGCTGTAGAGGTCAATCAGTATGGCGACACAATGACTAACCTCATACGCAATAACAATGACCCTCAGTACCCTTGGCTCGGTGCGCTCATCGGTTCGGCTGTAATCGGTTTCTGGTATTGGTGTACAGACCAGTTTATCGTACAGCGTGTGCTCTCGGGTAAGAATGAGAAGGAAGCCCGTCGCGGTACTATTTTCGGTGCCTATCTGAAGCTATTGCCCGTATTCCTGTTCCTTATCCCCGGTATGATTGCTTTCGCACTGCATCAGAAGATGGGGTCATTCCTTCCGCTTCTGCCCAGCGGTCTTCCCAACTCCGATGCCGCTTTCCCCACACTTGTAGCCAAGTTGTTGCCTGCCGGTGTAAAAGGTCTTATCGTATGCGGTATTCTGGCAGCTCTGATGTCTTCACTGGCCTCACTGTTCAACTCGTCGGCAGCTCTGTTCACCATTGACTTCTATCAGCGTTTCAGTCCTAACACGCCACAGGAAAAACTCGTGAAAATCGGTCAGGGCGCTACCGTAGTTATTGTGATACTCGGTATTCTCTGGATACCCGTGATGCGTTCGGTAGGCGACGTGCTTTATCTCTATCTGCAGGATGTCCAGTCCGTACTGGCTCCGGGTATCGCCGCCGCCTTCCTTATGGGTGTATGCTGGAAACGTGCTACAGCCAAGGGTGGTATGTGGGGACTTATAGCGGGTCTTTTCATCGGCCTTACCCGTCTTAGCGCCAAGATATGGTACACAACCACTCCGGCCGATGCTGCTCACCACAACTGGTTTCACGACCTGTTCTATCAGATGAACTGGTTGTTCTTCTGCGGCTGGATGCTTGTGTTCTGTCTGCTGGTGGTTGTGGTTGTCAGCTTCTTTACCGAAGCTCCCGATCCCAAGAAAATCAAAGGTCTTGTGTTCGGTACCTCCGACCCCGAACAGCGTGCCGTGACACGTGCAAGCTGGAACAGCTGGGACGTTATTAACTCTATTATTATCTTAGGTATAACCGCAGCCTTCTACTGGTATTTCTGGTGACACGTGCTTTATCAGTTACCGGTAGCAACGACACACGCTTATTTCCGATGGCAGAATTCTATAAGTCAAATCACCGTTACTATCTGAGTGTTGACTGTGTAGTACTTGGTCTCAACAGCGGCAAACTGAGTATACTGCTTACCAGACGGGCCTTTGCTCCTGAAGAGGGGAAATGGTCACTGATGGGCGGCTTTGTCCAGCCTGACGAAAGCATAGACCAGGCTGCCAAACGTGTGCTGACGCAGCTTACCGGACTATCCAACATATATATGGAGCAGGTAGGTGCCTTCGGTGAGGTAGACCGTGACCCGGGCGACAGAGTAATATCTATAGCCTATTACGCACTCATCAATTTCGATGAGCACGACCGGCGCAAAGTACTCTCACACAATGCCTGCTGGGTAGAAATGACCGATATGCCGGAACTCGGCTTCGACCATCCAGCTATGATAGCGCGTACACTCGAAAAGCTGCGTTTCCGGTTTGTCAATGAGCCGATAGGACTCAAACTGCTGCCGCGACAGTTTACATTGTCACAGATGCAATCACTTTATGAAGCCGTACTCGGTCATCCGTTAGACAAACGTAACTTCCGTAAACGTGTGCAGGAAGCTACCTGTATAGAGCCTACCGGTGAGATAGATAAACTTAATTCTAAACGCGGAGCGGCTCTCTACCGTTTCAATGCCAAGACTTACGAGAGAGATAAAAAATTCAAAATCTGAAAATCCGGAAGGATTATTCTATAATACAAGTAAAGATGCTTGAGAAACTTAAAGAAGAAGTATATCGTGCCAATCTTGACCTTGTGAAACACGGTCTTGTGATTTTCACATGGGGCAATGTCTCAGGTATAGATCGCGAACGCGGTCTTGTTGTAATCAAGCCTTCGGGCGTGAGCTATGACGATATGCGTGCCGAAGACATGGTTGTGGTTGACCTCACTACCGGTAAGGTAGTCGAAGGTGATCTGCGGCCTTCGTCCGACACGCCGACACATTTAGCTATATACCGTGCCTTTCCCGAGGTAGGAGGTGTGGTACACACACACTCCACATACGCTACAGCATGGGCTCAGGCAGGTATAGATCTTCCCAACATAGGTACCACACATGCCGATTATTTCCATGATGCGATACCCTGTACAGAGGATATGACACGCGAGGAAGTCGAAGGCGACTACGAACTTGAGACAGGCAACGTGATTGTACGCCGTTTCAAAGAACTCAATCCCGTTCATACTCCCGGTGTATTAGTTAAAAATCACGGTCCTTTCGCTTGGGGTAAAGACCCTCATGATGCCGTACACAATGCTGTGGTAATGGAACAGGTGGCAAAAATGGCTTCAATCGCTTTTGCTGTCAATCCGGCACTGACCATGAATCCCTTGTTGATTGAAAAGCATTTCAACCGCAAACATGGTCCCAACGCTTACTACGGCCAGACAAAAAAATAAAATCCAAAAACCTGAAAAACTTACCGATAATATGGAAAAAGCATTTGAAAATCTTGAGATATGGTGGATAACCGGCGCTCAGCTCCTATACGGAGGCGATGCCGTGGTAAAGGTAGACGCACACTCGAAAGAGATGGTGGAAGGTCTTAACAATTCAGGCCGTCTGCCTATAAAGGTGGTGTATAAAGGCACTGCCAATTCGTCGCGTGAGGTCTCTGACATAATGAGCGCCGCCAGCAACGAACGCCGCTGCGTAGGTGTCATCACATGGATGCACACTTTCTCTCCCGCCAAGATGTGGATTCACGGTCTGCAGGAGCTGCGCAAGCCTCTGCTGCATCTGCACACCCAGTATAACGCGGAAATTCCATGGGATACTATGGACATGGATTTCATGAACCTCAACCAGAGTGCTCACGGCGACCGTGAGTTCGGTCATATCTGCGCCCGTATGCGTGTACGCCGCAAGGTTGTCGTAGGTTACTGGCAGGACCCCAAGACTCAGGACCAGATAGCCGTATGGAGCCGCGTATGTGCCGGCTGGGCTGACGCTCAGGATATGCGTGTGATACGTTTCGGTGACCAGATGAACAACGTGGCTGTGACAGACGGTGATAAGGTGGAGGCTGAGATGCGTCTGGGTTATCATGTAGACTACTGTCCGGTAAGCACTCTTATGGAGTATGGAAAGGGTATTACTGATGCCGATGTTGATGCTCTTGTGGCTGAATACTTCAGACTTTATGACGCCGATGAGAAGTGTAAGACTCCCGGCACCACAGAGTATAAATCTATATGGAATGCCGCTAAAGCCGAACTTACTCTCCGCGCCTGTCTTAAGGCCAAGGGAGCTAAGGCTTTCACTACTAACTTCGACGACCTCGGCAGCGCTGATGTCAATGATCCGCATTTCGTAGGTTTCGACCAGATACCGGGTCTTGCCTCGCAGCGTCTTATGGCCGAGGGCTATGGCTTCGGTGCAGAGGGCGACTGGAAATCGGCAGCTCTCTACCGTACTCTGTGGGTGATGACTCAGGGTCTGCCCGGCGGCTGCTCATTCCTTGAGGACTACACACTCAACTTCGAGCAGAACGGACAGAGTTCTATTCTTCAGGCTCACATGCTTGAGGTGTGCCCGCTCATAGCTGCTAAAAAGCCTCGTCTTGAGGTGCATCATCTCGGTATCGGCATACGCAAGGCACAGACAGCCCGTCTGGTGTTCACATCCAAACCCGGTCCCGGCGTCACTGCTACGGTAGTCGATATGGGCAATCGTTTCCGTCTTATTGTAAACGATGTGGAGTGTATCGAACCGAAACCGCTTCCCAAACTACCTGTAGCTTCGGCTCTGTGGATACCGATGCCTAACTTCGAGATTGGTGCCGGTGCATGGATTCTTGCCGGCGGCACACACCATTCCTGCTTCAGCTATGACCTTTCACCCGAATATTGGGAGGATTATGCCGAAATAGCAGGTATCGAAATGCTGCATATAAATAAAGACACCAAGTTGGCTGACTTTAAGCGCGAGATGCGTTACAACGAGGTGTACTACATGCTCAACAAGTCACTTTGCTGAGGTCATGGACACCACTGCCAAACAAGTGATAGAAAGCGGGCGTGCCGTGCTTGGTATCGAGTTCGGCTCGACCCGCATTAAGGCTGTGCTCATCAATCCTGACACTCACGCACCGATAGCACAGGGCAGTCACCAGTGGGAGAACCAGCTTGTTGACGGTCTGTGGACTTACAGCCTCGAGGCTATATGGTCCGGACTTCAGGATTGTTACCGTGACCTGCGTGCTGATGTTCTCAGACAGTACGGTGTCGAGATAGAGCGTCTCGGAGCCATAGGTATCAGCGCCATGATGCACGGCTATATGCCTTTCAGTGCTTCGGGCGAAATACTTACTCCTTTCCGTACATGGCGTAACACCAACACCGGTGAGGCTGCTGCACAGTTGTCACAGCTTTTTAACTTCAATATACCCCTGCGCTGGAGCATCTCTCATCTCTATCAGGCTATGCTTAACGGTGAGGACCATGTCGGCCAGATGGGTTTCCTGACCACACTGGCAGGTTATATACACTGGCAGCTGACAGGTGAGAAAGTCCTCGGTGTAGGCGATGCCTCGGGTATGCTGCCTATTGACCCTGCCACAGGTGACTATTGCCGTCAGATGGTCGATGATTTTAATAATCTTGTGGCTGAAAAGGGCTATTCATGGCGTCTGGAGGATATTCTGCCGCGTGTGCTCGATGCCGGTCAGCCGGCAGGCACACTTACCGAAGAAGGCGCCGGACGACTCGACTTATCCGGTCATCTGAAAGCCGGTGTGCCTATGTGCCCTCCCGAAGGTGACGCCGGCACAGGCATGGTGGCTACTAATGCCGTCAAACAGCGCACTGGTAATGTATCGGCCGGTACATCGTCGTTCTCGATGATAGTGCTCGAACATGACCTGAGCCGTCCTTATGAAGAGATTGACATTGTCACTACTCCGGACGGTAGCGCCGTGGCTATGGTACACTGTAACAACTGTACTTCCGACCTCAATGCATGGGTCAATATCTTCAGAGAGTACACCGAACTGATGGGTATGCCTGTCGACATGAACGAAATCTACGGCCGTCTTTACAACAATGCCCTTAAAGGAAACGCCGACTGTGGTGGCCTGATGTCGTACAACTACTTCTCCGGAGAGCCTATCACCGGTCTGACTGAAGGACGCCCGCTGTTCCTGCGTTCGGTAAATGATAAATTCAGCCTTGCCAACTTCATGCGTGCCAATCTCTACGCTTCGGTGGCCGTACTGAAGATAGGTAACGACATACTTTTCAACAAAGAGAATGTCAAGGTTGACCGACTCACAGGACACGGCGGTCTCTTCAAGACTGAAGGTGTAGGGCAGCGTATTCTGGCGGCAGCTCTTGCCACGCCTATCTCGGTTATGTCCACAGCCGGTGAAGGCGGAGCATGGGGTATGGCTCTGCTCGCCGACTACCTTGTCAACAACTCAGCCGCTCTGAAGCTACCTGATTACCTTGAACAGAAAGTCTTTGCCGGGGATACCGGCGTGAGCATTGCCGCTACTCCCGAAGAGATAGCCGGTTTCAACACCTATATAGCCAGCTATGAAGCCTGCCTACCTGTAGAGCGTACTGCTGTCGAGTGCAAAAAGTAATTACTAAATCTGTACCTTTCGGCATTATCAGACTTTAAACCATGTAACACACAAGGCGCCTTTCCTCACGGATTGGCGCCTCGTGTGTTACATTTTAGTACGGTTTCTTCAGTACTTATAAACCTGACCCGTACACCGCTGCTGTATTTCTGCACCGTATCTGAGGAATTTATGTAACTTTGCCGCACATAACCGTTCTGAAAACATGAAGCTGAAATCAAACATATACGCTTTTATATTCATCGGTCTGGTGGCGGCTGTTGTGGCATGCGGACACCGTGCACCCGACACAAGGCTCACACAGGCCGAAAGGCTTATGGAGGAGCATCCGGATTCGGCATTGGAGATACTGGAGGCAATACCGGCCGACAGTCTGCGCAGCCGTGCAGACAGAGCCGCGTATGCATTGCTCTACACACAGGCACTTGACAAGAATCACCTTGACCCCACCGACGACTCTCTGATGACTGTGGCTCTGACATACTACGAGGACTGCGGCGACCGCGCACGTCTGACTCTGTGCCACTACTATCAGGGAATTGTACGCCAGTATAACCGTAACTACCCACAGGCTATTGTCAGCTTCTTCAAAGCCAAACAGATGGCCGAGGAAGACGACGATATGTTCCGGGCCGGAATGGCATGTCGCGGAATATCGGACATATACATGGAGTGCTTTAATGCGGCCGACGAACTCACATTTGCCCGAAAGGAGTACGAATACATACATAAAAGCGGAAGACAGCCTTATCTGAATTACAGTCTTAATGATCTGGGACGTGCGGTGTACAATAACAGGAATTTCGATGAAGCGATAAGAATATCCGAACAGCTGGTTGATTCAGCCGTAAAAAGCGAGGATTATTATCTGTATAATGAGGCACTGAGACTTAAGGGATTATCTCTGATTGAAAAAACACTTTATAAAGAAGCCTGTCCTATTTTTACTGAAATATGCAGTGGCAGATTCCCGGGAACAAGAGATTCTCTGGATTTAAGCCGTATTCTTGTGGAGATTAACAAACCAAACGAAGCAAAACTTCTGTTAGACAAGATTTCGGATAATTATGATAAACCTCTGAGAAATCTTATTAATTACAAAATATATAAAAATCTGGGACAGTATGACAAAGCACTTCTGGAACTTGAATATACTGACCGGGTATGTGACAATTATTATTTAACTGCCATAGATTATAATCTTTCCACTTCTCTGACACATTATCTTGAGACAGACAAAGAACTGACAAAGTCCAAACTAAAAAACTCACGGTTTCTGATATGGATTATAATATTATCTTCCATTATTATATTTAGTACTACAACTTATATAATATTAATTCTATATCGCCGACAGAAAAGACTGACAGAGGAAAAAGTACGGTTCGCATCCCAGCTTCAGGAGGAACTGAGTCAGAGCCGTGAGGATAATACCAATTCTGTTTCCATAATAAAGAGTCTGATGTCCACAAAATATGAACTGCTGGAACAGCTCTGCGGTATAGTGCTGACCAGTAACGACACAAAGACCGCCCGGCGTAAGATAGCCGATACCGTCACCAAGCTTATCGACGACCTCTCCATACAGAGTGAAAAAATAACGGAATTAGAAAACTATGTCGACTCGCTGTACGGAAATATCTTCACCGATTTCCGTAACGACCTCCCTTCTCTCAAAGAAGCGGATTACCGGCTTTATCTCTTTTCCGTCCTGCGACTGTCGAACACCACGATACAGCTCCTTCTGAAAGAGGATAAGATGATGTCGGTGTACAACCGTAAGAAACGCCTGAAAGAAAAAATCAGACAGCTTGATGAAGCAAAAAGCAAACGCTATTTAGTATATTTTATATAACTGACTTATACTCAGTATATTTAGCTGATTAGTCTTTTACAACTTATATAAATTATTGATTATCAATAATGTAATATTCATTCTAATCAAAAGACTAATATTTAATTAGTCTTTTAGTTTAAATCACTAATACTCAGCGTACTTTCTTACTTAAAAAGACTAACTGAAACGGTCCCGAAATTACTGCGGGACCGTTTTCTTATCCTAACTTTGCAACTGAAATCAAAATTTTATACTCATGAAACAACTCAAATTTTTTATTGCTTCTCTGTTATGCTATATTCCTATCTTGACAGCAATAGCAGATTCAAATGGAAATATGAAAGTGGAGTATAATAATTTTGTGAAGCTTGCGTCTTCTGTTGAGCAGGGAGATAGCCTGCAGGTATGTGCCGGAAGTATCAGGCTTGAGAAAGGCAATCTGGTGATAAATGCGTAGTATGGTTTTTAGTACGGAAATGATTTTTGAACTGAATCCGAACAGCTGTAGCGCTATTATTTCTATCAGTTTGTGTATATTTCCTCTAAGAAAGCCAAGAAGGGACTAAGTTTTTGAGGAGAAAAGAGTA
>CAMWVA010000081.1 GCA_947177575.1 uncultured Porphyromonadaceae bacterium
TATCAACCAGCAGATTTACAGTCTGCCCCATTTGGCCACTCTGGTATTCGCCCTTAACTAACTTTACTCTTATTTCGTAATAGTCAGAAACCTTGAGCCTCTTGTCGGATTCGAACCAACGACCCCGAGATTACAAATCACGTGCTCTGGCCAACTGAGCTAAAGAGGCAATTTGTTTCAGTTTTCCACCATATCAGGTGGGCATCACCGAAATTCGACTGCAAAGTTAGTGCTTTTATTCACATCTACCAAATTTTTTTTGAAAAAAATTGTGGTAAAAGGTTAATTTTTTCTTATTCCACTGTTACCGACTTGGCGAGGTTACGCGGCATATCCACATTCTTACGCTTGTTAATAGCTATATAATAAGACAATAGCTGCAAGGGTATGCTGGTAATGATAGGTGTCAGACATTCGGGCACCTCGGGCACTTCAAGCACATGATCGGCAAGTTCGCGTATCTCTTTATCACCTTCGGTGACAATAGCAATGATACTGCCGTCACGCGATTTTACCTGCTGCACGTTATTGACTATCTTTTCATAGAGATGGTCGTTGGGTGCGATGATTACCGACGGCATCTCGGCGTCAATGAGCGCTATAGGACCGTGCTTCATCTCGGCAGCAGGATAACCCTCGGCATGTATGTAGCTTATTTCCTTAAGCTTCAAAGCGCCCTCGAGTGCCACAGGGTAGCTGTAGCCACGACCGAGATAAAGGAAATTGCGTGCATACGTATATATAAGCGACAGATGCTCTATCTGCGGAGCCAGACCTAACACTTTAGTCACGAGGTCGGGAATCCTGATTATATATTTTCCGAGTTCGGCTACCTGTGCGGCATCAAGTGTGCCGCGCAACTGTCCTATCGCAGCCGCCAGCATGGTGAGCACCATAACCTGACCGGTAAAAGCCTTGGTAGAGGCCACACCTATCTCCGGACCTACGTGTATATAAGTGCCTGAGTCCGTCTCACGCGGTATTGAAGAGCCGACGACATTGCTCACACCATACACAAAGGCTCCCTGCTTACGTGCTATCTCGACGGCAGCCAGCGTATCGGCTGTCTCACCGCTCTGCGATATAGCTATGACAATGTCGCGATCATCGAGTACCGGATTGGAATAACGGAACTCACTGGCATATTCAACTTCGACAGGTATACGGGTCATATCCTGCAACAGATATTTGCCTAACAGACCGGCATGCCACGAAGTGCCGCAGGCCACTATCACAATACGTTTGGCATTAAGGAATTTTTCCTTGTTATCCAGAATACCGTTGATAAGGATACGTTTTCCATCGTCTACCACACGGCCGCGTATACAGTCACGCAGAGTGTTGGGCTGTTCAAATATCTCCTTAAGCATGAAATGGGGGTACCCACCCTTCTCAAGCTGTGATATACTCATCTCGAGAGTACGTATATCGATGTCGCAGTTCTTGTTTTCAAGGTCAACAAGTTTCAGCGGCTCGCCGCGTTTTATAACGGCCACTTCGCCGTCTTTCAGATAAACGACATTTTTGGTGTATTCCACGATAGGTGTAGCATCGGAAGCAAGGAAAGTCTCGTTCTCACCGATACCGATTACCAGCGGACTGCTCTTACGGGCAGCTATTATAGTATCGGGATGATCACGCTCTATGACAGCAATAGCGTAAGCACCGACAACCTGTTTGAGCGCCTCACGCACAGCATCGAGCAGCGAACAGTCATTATTTATCCTTATATATTCTATCAGCTGCACAAGAACTTCGGTGTCCGTTTCGCTATGGAAGGTGCAGCCATGCTGTTTCAGAGCGTCCTTAAGCAGTTTATAGTTCTCTATGGTACCGTTGTGTACCAAAGCTATACGGCCATCCTGACTGAAGTGAGGATGAGCATTGCTGTCACTCGGTTCGCCGTGAGTAGCCCAGCGTGTATGAGCTATACCGGCCTTTGCCTGCAAGTCTTTGTCACGGCAATAGTCTTCAAGGTTACTTACCTTACCTTTGGCTTTATATAGATTAAGACGTCCGTCCGGAGCCACAAGAGCAATGCCTGCACTGTCATATCCACGGTATTCGAGACGATGCAAGCCCTTGACGAGCACGTCATAGACATTGCCGTCACCTATATATCCTACTATTCCACACATAATGGGTAAAAATCGTATTGTAAATATGTAATGTGATTCGTTTCTTTTGCATGATGTGGCGTAAGGGGGCTGAAAAGAATAACGGAACAAAGTACCCCGCTTTGACAACGTATCCCGACCGTATAATATTATACGACCGGGATAAAAAGATTGGTTAAGTAGTTACTCCAGCGTCCGCGACAGTCCCGGGCACTTGCAGGCCGGCGAGGGCTTCGTGTTTTTATGGCATAGATTCCAAGGCTGTGTTTCAGAGTGTTCCGCGTAATGTTTCGTTCACAATTCATAAGCAAATAGTTTCTCAAGCAGTTCTTCAGGTATTAGCATCTAAAGCAGAGGGCAGACATGCGACCGGATTTAAATGAAGCCTGTGTCGTTTGCAGTCCCGGACATGTATGTCTGCATGCTTCGCCCTGTTCTACCTTCCGGACCGTCGTGACTGCCGCGGTGATATTATGCCGGAGTGTATTTTTTATATGTAAGGTTGGATGTGATTCTCTTATCGACAATGCAAAGTTAAGACCTGAGAGCGGGTTTCGCAAATTTATCGGCCTTAATTTTTCTGCCGTTTTGTCAGCACATAAGGGGTAGGATTTACTATATAACACTTAAAAACCCGTTTTTACCCTGATTAAAGACCTCACAGCTTTCATTATGCCAGAATTTACCCCTTTATACAAACACTCCCGTATGTTGTATAACATACGGTCATCCCCTTATGTATCTAGATACATAAGGGGATGACCGTATAATTTATATCTTATTTGTCTCAGGTCTCACACAGATGGGCCCAAAGACACGCCGGACAACATGTTTTATTCCACCACTGTTCCGGTCGGAGTAGCTATTACAGCTGTATCGGTGCCTTGGTCATCGACTACGATACCGGCCACATCCGGATTAGTTACGATAACGGCCCAGTCAGGAGAAAGGAACCACTCATAACCGGCGTAATCGTTGATAAGAATCACATTCTTGTCACCTACCTGCTCCTTAGTAGCTTTGGTTATCACGTCAAAGAAAGGAGTAAGATACTGGTTGCTTTCCTGAAGAGCCAGTATTTCGTCAGTAGCCTTTACAGCCTTGGGGTCATCGGTAGGAAGATTGTCGATAGTGTTCTGCAGAGCCTGCGCCTTCTTAGCGTACGCACCGCAATATTCTATCATCACCGTATAGTCGTCCTGAGTCAGTGTCTGGCCCTGGGCTATCTTTTCGGCCACCTGGGCCGCAGTCTCGTTACGGCCGCACGAGGCTGCAAACAGCAAGCCTACGGCGACAATCATGAGAGTAAGTAACTTTTTCATGTCTGTTTTTCTGGATTTTATAATTATTTATTCTATCTCCCGACAAGCTCAGAACTCCTCGCCGAGCGGATTAATTGCAGGTTCTTTGAGCCGGTAAAGCAATTCGTTCTTAAGCTCCGGTTCCTGTTCGAGTATATCGCTCAGTTCCCAGTGATGACCGGCCTCCTCGCGCAGCAGCGGCGATGTGGCATCGACATGTGTCAGATTCCACGTAAGCAGCACGGTCTTTATCTTAAGGGCTTTAAGTTTACGTACCAGCATCTCGTGGTCGGCATCACCGGTTATAAGCACCACGTAGTCAAACTTACGGAACGTCGCGAGTTCGTAGGCTTCAAGAGCGAACCATACGTCTACACCTTTTTCCACGACTTCGACACGTCCGTCACGTTCCATCTCACGCAGATGTTTGTAGTGGAACACCACATCGTTTTCGATAAGAGTGTCCTCAAACTTGCGCTCATTATACAGCAGATGCTTGTCATAAGCCTCCTTGACACGGAAACGTCCCCGGAAATAGTGGGCTTCAGTAATCTGACAGTCACTGGGATGTATGTGATCCTCACGTGCCAGCTTACTGGTAATGAAGTCAAATAATGAGCGTACTCTTATAATAGAGTTCTCAATAGCCTTAAGGGCACGGTTCACTTTGGCATAATAACCACCGTCGATAAATACTCCTATCGATATGTATCCAAGCATGAGAATAAGTCTTTATTGTAACCGGTGCGTGGCCGAGCCACACTCGGAATAATCTTCTATCTATTATATTAACCTTACATAGCCACGATAGTTCATAAAATATGACAGTTAACAGAATAAGAACAGACGCTCCCTCCTACGGATATGGTCTGTTCTTATTCTGTCAATATATTTTACCGCAGGCTACGCATCCGTCAGGCCAGACGACGCAGTATGTCGGTCAGCAGACGCCAGTATTTCTCTACCGAAGGGATGTTGGCTTTCTCACCCGGAGAATGTATATCTTTCAGAGTCGGACCGAACGAAATCATATCGAGCGGACCGAGCTTCTCAAGGAACAGACCGCACTCCAGACCGGCATGAAGAGCCTCTACACGCGGACGTTCTCCGAAGAGCTGTTCAAATGACTCTTCGGCCACTTTGAGTACCTTCGAATCAGGATTGGGAGCCCAGCCCACGTAGGCATCATCATATTTCACTTCGGCACCTATGAGGCTGAAAAGAGCTTTCACACGGTCGGCTGTCTCATCACGACGGCTGTCAACAGACGAACGGACATGAACCGTTATAGCCAGACGACATTCGCCGGCGGGTTTAACCGATGCAAGATTGCAGCTTGTCTCTACCAGACCCTCTACAGCATTGCTCATGCCCTGCACACCGTTAGGACAGGCGAACAGTGCACTCACCAGACGTTCGGAGTCACGTTTTACCATTACCTCAGCCGGTGCCTCTGCTGCAACCGCACCGAAAGTAAAGTCACTGCCTTCGGCCAGAAGATATTCGGCATGTATCATGTCTGAGAACTCGGCCACATACTTTTCGAAGTCAGCTTTTGCTGCCTCGGGCACACCTACCGTAGCATGAGCCTCACGCGGTATGGCATTGGCGAGACCGCCGCCGTCGATTTCAGCTAACCGCACGTCCCAGCGTGCCGAAGCCTCGAATATAAAACGGTTCAGCTGACGGTTGGCATTACCGCGACCCAGATTTATCTCCATACCGGAGTGGCCGCCCTTAAGATGGTCTATGCGCACTTCATACCATGCGAAGTCAACCGGAGCAGCCTCACGCTCGTAAGCCCATTCGGCGATAGCTACCTTGCCGCCGGCACAGCCTATCACTAACTGGCCATGCTCCTCGCTGTCAAGATTAAGAAGAATATCACCTGTCACAAAACCGGGCTGCAGACCGTTGGCGCCGATGAGTCCCTGCTCCTCGTCTACAGTGAAGAGGGCCTGTATAGGACCGTGCACCAGAGTGTCGTCAAGCAGTACGGCCATAGCCGATGCGCAACCCATACCGTTGTCAGCACCGAGAGTAGTACCGTCGGCACGTACCCAGTCGCCGTCAACGATTGTAGTGATAGGGTCATTCAGAAAGTCATGCACCTTATCACCGCGCTTCTCCGCCACCATATCCTGATGGCCCTGAAGTATAACGGTCGGAGCATTCTCATGTCCCGGAGTGGCAGGTTTGGTCATTACGACATTACCTACGGCATCAGTCTTGCAAGGTATATTGTGACGTTCGGCCCAATCGACAAGGAATTTCAGCATCTTGTCAAGATGATGTGTCGGACGCGGCACTTTGGTTATCTCATCGAAGCACTCCCAGAGCAGCTTCGGCTGGAGGTCTCTTATTGTCATTGCGTGAGTCTGTAAATACGATGGTGTTATGATTAAAGGTTATATTGTATCAGAGGTCGAGTGGCTGAGCCGTAAACTTCTTGTAGGCAGCCGCCATCTTGGTATGATAGCCGCGTCGGGCATAACTTGAGCCGTTATACTTGCGTGCGAAGCCGGCCCAGTTCTTTTTCTTAAGGTCAGGCAGCATACCGGCATTGGTGATAAAGGCTGCGAACAGCTCAAGCTGCTCAAGCTCGGAGTATGACATAAGGCGCACAAACTCGTCGACGTCGTTACAACCGCACAGTTTGTAATTGAAGCCGCCAATCTGAAACATACCCCAGAACGTACCCATATTGGCAGCCCGTGAGTCAGTCTTGCGGGCATTTATAAGCTGGGTCCACTGGCGCAGTGCATAGCCGCTCAGACCTTCCGGCACCGACTGACCTTTCACTCCTTTAGACTGCGAACGGTACTTATTGTACATCGTCTTGTCGAAGTTGATGACCGGCACACCGGGAGCCCAGAAGCCTTTCATTTCGGCACCTGCTTCAATCTGCACAACAGCCTTTATAGCGGCTACTTCGACACCGAGTTCGTCAGCCACAAGCTTGAAGTCAGTGTCGGTCAGTTCGGAATAACGTGTATTGATGTCAGCTTCAGGCACCGAGTCAATACGCACATGGTCGAGTACGGCGACTATATCACTTGTCTGCGGAGTGCGTGCGGTCTCACTGGCACAGGCCAGGAGCACCGCCGCACCAAGGGCACTCAGCATCAGGGCGCATACGCGCCTGAAGCTCCTCATGACTGGGCCGATTGGGCCACTTTCTCAAGCACGCGGCACAAATGACGCCAGAATTTCTCTACCGTCGGTATGAGCAGCTTCTCGTCGGGTGAGTGAACACCGGTCATGGTAGGACCGAAGCTCACCATATCGAGATGAGGATATTTGGCAAGGAACAGACCGCATTCCAGACCGGCATGTATGGCCTTGATAGCGGGTTTCACGCCGAACAGTTCTTCATAAGCTTCGGCGCTGAGTCGCATTATAGGCGACTTCATATTAGGTGCCCAGCCGGGATAGCCGTCGCTGTGTGACACCTCGGCACCGGCAAGCTGGAAATGAGCCTCTACCTGACCGGCTATATCATTCTTACGGCTCTCTACCGACGAACGCTGCGATGTGGTGACTTTAATCTTGTTGTCATCAAGCATCTTGACAGCAGCAAGGTTGGTTGAGGTCTCCACCAGATTCTCAAGGTCACGGCTCATGGAGATAACACCGTGAGGTGCGCTGTAGAGTGCACGTATCAGAGCAAGCGATGTCTTGGAATCTATACAGTATTCCGGACGCTCAACCTCCTCGATAGTGAGATTCATGCTGGGTTCCACACCATCATACTCCTTGCGTATTTCGGCAGCATACTTATTGAGATGACGTATGACTTCCTCGCGATGGTCGCTCAGTATACCGAATACAGCGTGTGCCTCACGCGGTATGGCGTTGCGCAGGTTGCCGCCGTCGAATGTACTTACCTCTGTATCCCAGCGCTGCGAACATTCCCAGATGAAACGTGCTATTACCTTATTGGCATTGGCACGGCCCAGATGTATGTCGCCGCCGCTATGACCGCCTAACAGACCGGTCACACTGACGCGCAGATATTTGAAGTTCTCAGGAGCGAAGCTGCGGTTGTAGGTGAATATAGCTGTCGTGTCGATACCGCCTGCACAGCCCACGAATATCTCGCCGTCGTCCTCCGAGTCAAGATTAAGCAGCATTGTGCCGCTTATCATATCCTTACCGAGATTCTGAGCACCTTCGAGACCGATTTCCTCATTGACAGTGAAAAGAGCCTCCACAGGACCATGCTCCAGCGTATCATCAATCATGACAGCCATAGCTGCGGCCATACCTATACCGTTGTCAGCACCGAGAGTAGTACCGCGAGCCTTTACCCACTCACCGTCCACATAAGTGTCGATAGGATCTTTGAGGAAGTCATGTTTGGTATCGTTGTTCTTTTCAGCCACCATGTCCATGTGCGACTGCAGCACTACCGTAGGGGCATTCTCATGACCCTTGGTAGCCGGTTTGCGCATTACCACGTTGCCGGTCTTGTCGGTCTTTGCCTCGATGCCGTGCTTCTTAGCGAAGTCCAGCAGGAAAGTACGTATCTGTTCCTCATGGGTAGAGGGACGCGGCACTTTTGTTATCTCGTCAAAGCATTGCCAGATAAGTTCCGGCTTAAGGTCTTTTACTTCCATTGTCGTCAGGTTTATGTGTGTTGTATGGTATTATTTCTTCACCTTGTTATAGCGGGCGTTGAGGCCTTCAATCACCTCGTCGGTGATGTCAAGGGCAGGGTCAATGTAGAGAGTAGCCGCTTTCTGGAATATGGCGTCATAGCCGTGACTGCGGTTATACTCCTTTATAAAAGCATAAACCGAGTCATTGACAGCCTGCTGGGCCTTCATGGCAGAGTTCTGGAAATCGTTCTGCAGTGAAGCCATCTCGCGTTCGGCCGCACTCTGTGCGTTGGCGAAACGCTGCTGGTCCTGATTGTACGATTCCTCACTGAGGTAACCGTTATTCTGCAGTTTGTTCTGAATCGAGGTAGCCTGGGATTGCAGCGAGTTCTGATGCTTCTTGGCTTTTGACTCCATGTTGTTCTGCAGACGCAGCATCTCCTCGTTATAGTCCTTGGCCAGATTATACTTGCTCAGCACCGAGTCGACATCGACATAACGGTAGTTGGGCAGCTCATGCTTCTTAGTCTCGGTAACGGCTTTCTTAGGGGCCTCCGGCTTATCAGCCGGTTTCTCTTGGTTGCCGCAGGCAGTGGCTGCGACGGCCAGCAGCGCCACGGCTGCCAGGTGGAAGATTTTCTTCATTATATTGTTAGGCTAAAATTTTCGTCTCAGGGGGTGAAGGCAGTGAGCCCGACGCCTTAAGGCGCATTGTGCTGCCGGCCGTGCCTTACAGCGGCATCATGGCGGCAGGCGTGTCCGCGACGCTCGCCGTTACGCGGGCGTGTGACACTACTTAGCGACAACAAAATTAATGATATTGCCACTAATAATGCAATAAGAAGCGTCAATTTCACTTTTTTTAAACTTTATACGTTACACAAATGCCCTCACATCTTCAGGGCCTATAAAGGAGAGGAAGTGCAAAATTAATGAAAAAATTACTTATATACCGCAAATTAGCAATTATTTTTCCATATCCCCTACCCTGTTGCCGATACTTGGCACACTGTGGGAGGATTATTGTGTCTCATACTGCGATTGGCACAATATATGCCTCACATTGTGATAGCTCCGGCTGGTTGTGACAGGTGTCAATATGACATTTTTGCTGTCATATCCGTAAAGTAGTCCCCCCATACGTTATATATTTATAGAGTCTGATTCTATAACGTATGCTGTCAGACAATTTATGATTAACTTTGCAGTGGCCTGCGGCAAAGTCCGACACCAGCCACTCCGATTGAAAAACATATCACATCCATGATAGAAGACAATATTATAAATAAAGAAGTCAACGAACGCACCGTGCTCGTTGGCCTTGTGACACAACGCCAGTCGGAAGCCAAGGTCAATGAATATCTTGACGAACTTGCCTTCCTCGCCACTACGGCCGGTGCCGAACCTGTAAAAAGGTTTGTGCAGAAGCTCGATTATCCCAATCCGCGCACATACGTAGGAACAGGTAAACTGGTCGAGATAGCACAATATATAGATGAGAATGACATAGGTCTGGTGATTTTTGACGATGACCTGTCGACCAAACAGGTGGCTAATATCGAAAAGGAACTGAAGGTCAAGATACTCGACCGCACCAGCCTTATACTCGACATCTTTGCCAAACGTGCCCAGACCGCTACGGCCCGTACACAAGTGGAGCTGGCCCAATACCAATATCTGCTACCGCGACTGACACGTATGTGGACCCACCTCGAACGTCAGCGTGGCGGTATCGGTATGCGAGGTCCCGGTGAGACTCAGATAGAGACCGACCGACGTATCATACTCGACAAGATAGCACGTCTGAAAGAAGAACTGAAGTCTATAGACCGTCAGAAGAGCCAGCAGCGCAAGAATCGCGGCAAACTCACCCGTGTGGCCTTAGTAGGTTATACCAATGTCGGCAAGTCAACTATAATGAATCTTCTAAGTAAGTCGGAGGTATTTGCCGAAAACAAGCTTTTCGCCACTCTCGATACTACCGTACGCAAGGTTATCATCGATAATCTGCCTTTCCTGCTTACCGACACCGTAGGTTTCATTCGCAAGTTGCCTACTCATCTTGTCGATTCGTTTAAGT
The DNA here is from genome assembly GCA_947177575.1 of uncultured Porphyromonadaceae bacterium. Classification (GTDB taxonomy): domain Bacteria; phylum Bacteroidota; class Bacteroidia; order Bacteroidales; family Muribaculaceae; genus Lepagella. The sequence goes on from CAMWVA010000081.1 coordinate 10,100, forward strand.
CTACTCTTGACGAGGTGCGTGAGGCTGACCTGCTTGTGCATGTGGTCGATGTCTCACACCCCCAGTTTGAGGAGCAGATAGAAGTAGTCAACAAGACACTTCAGGAAGTGTGTGGTGCCGCTCAGAAACCCATGATACTGGTGTTTAACAAAATCGATGCCTTCACTTACACTCCTAAAGACCCCGACGACCTCACCCCTCCGACGCGTGAGAACATATCGCTCGAAGAATGGAAACAGACGTGGATGAATCGTCTGGGCGACGATGTGGTGTTTATCTCAGCCAAAGAGAAAACAAACATCGACCGCCTGAAAGAACTACTCTACGAGAAGGCCCGTGAGATACACTCCGAGCGCTTCCCTTATAATGACTTCCTTTATCAGAAATATGACCAAGACTATGAACCCGCAACCGATATTACCGACGACGCCGTCGACCTCACCGACCCCGCCACCCCAGACTGAACACCGTACTGTGGCCGACATCGAGGGTATGGCCGAACGCCTCGAAAAGCAAGGCTGTTCGGCCACTGACTGGCAGACTGTCGAAATGGCACCTGACACCGATGTGTCTCTGATACGTGATGTCGAGTTCATCGGTACCGTACGCCTCGGCCGACTTGACCGTTCGGTCCGTGCTGACGCGGGCATACGTCAGGCCCTGCTGCGCGACTGTACACTGGGCGATGACGTCCGCATACGCAACGTGCCCGGAGGTCTGACCCGCTGCACCGTCGGTCGCGGAGCCACAATAGAGAATGTGGCCCGTGTGGAGTTCGAGCCCGAAGCTCCGTGCGGAGTAGGCCAGATTGTCAGCGTGCTCGATGAGACAGGCAGCCGTCCGGTGACTATCTATCCCGGCCTGTCGGCACAGACTGCCGCTCTTATGGCCCGCAGTCCGCGCTGGGCTGAAAACACGCTCGGTCCGGGTATGCCCGAGTGGCTCGATTCGTGCGCGGTGCCTCATGCCATAGGTGAAGAATCGGTGGTGCGCGACTGCGGCCTTCTGCTCAACGTAAGCATCGGACCTGATGTCACGGTCGAGGGAGCCGCACGTCTTGTCAACGGTGCCATAATCAACAATGCTGCTCACGGACGTGCCCTTGCTTACATCGGTCATGGTGTGGACGCCGAGAATTTCATACTTGAAGACGGACGTCTTGACGCAGGCACTCTGGTGCGCAATTGCTATATAGGTCAGGGTGCCGTACTTGACAAAGGCATGACAGCCCACGACTCGCTCTTCTTCGCCAATTCGACTCTCGAGAACGGTGAAGCCTGTGCCCTGTTTGCCGGCCCTTACACAGTAAGTATGCACAAAGGCACACTACTGATAGGTTGCGAGACTTCGTTTATGAACGCTGGCTCAGCTACCAATCAGAGCAACCACATGTATAAGCTCGGTCCGGTACACTGGGGCATACTCGAACGCGGTGCCAAGACTTCCTCCAATTCATACCTTATGTTAGGAGCGCGTATCGGTGCTTTCTCGCTGCTGATGGGTGCCCATAAGACACATCCGGACTCGGCACAGTTCCCCTTCTCTTACCTCTTCGGTGACGAGCGCGGTGCCACAGTAGTGGTGCCCGGACAAATGCTTCGCAGCTGCGGACTGATGCGCGACGAGCTGAAATGGCCTACACGCGACCGGCGTATGAAGCGCCGGCTTCACTTCAACGACCGTGTCATCTTCTCGGTCCTCACGCCTTATACGGTAGACCGTATGCTTGAGGCTCTCGATATAATAGAAGACCTGCTTAAACTCGAAGCCGATGATGACCGTGTGGTACGTTACCGGGGCATGAAGTTCGCACGTGCCGCTCTTGAGCGTGCACGCCAGCTTTACACGCTCGCCTTGTTCAAATATCTTGACAGCCGTCTCGGTTCACCGGCCGTATGGCCCGAACCTACAGGCGAGAAACCGGGCAAGTGGGTTGACCTCAGCGGACAGATAATGCCGCGCAGTGTGCTGGAGCATGTGCTGACTCTTGACAATCCGGCCGAGGTGGAAGCCGAACTTGATAAGGCATACGATAACTACGAAGTAGCCGAACTGAGCTGGATAGCCGACCGCTTCGGACAGTGGTGGCGCGACCGCACGGTACTCATACACGAATATGCCGCCGAATTCGACCGTCAGGTCGATAAAGACCGCACCGACTATCTGGCTGATTTGGCAGCCGAACAGTCGATGCTGGCGCTCTGAAACGGCACAACGACACCCCCGGACGATAAAAAAGTGTACCGAAGGTCAAAAAAAACATTAAAAAATGTAACACGGTGGCTTAAAGTCCGAAAAAATAAGTAACTTTGCGGTGCCGTTGTGTCTCCGCACACACGGAGAGAGATTTACCAAACCATATTTTCTAACCCTTTTTTAATGACTGACAAAGTTCAAAGCCCAATCGCTGACTTCGATTGGGACGCCTATGCAAATGGCGAAACCGCTGGCTCGAAGAGCCGTCAGGAGGCTACAGCTGCTTATGACGCTACTCTTAACACAGCAAAAGACAATGAAGTAGTGACTGGCGTAGTGAAAGCTATCACAAAACGCGAAGTTCGTGTCGATATAGGCATGAAGTCGGACGCCATCATTCCTGTCAGTGAATTCCGCTACAATTCCGACCTCAAGGTAGGTGACGAAGTAGAGGTATTCATCGAGACACTCGAGGACAAGAACGGTCAGCTGCGCCTCTCTCACAAGAAGGCCTGCCAGACTCGTTCGTGGGATCTTGTCAACAAAGCCCTCGAGAACGACGAGGTCATCAAGGGCTATGTCAAGAGCCGCACCAAGGGCGGTATGATTGTCGAGGTATTCGGCATCGAAGCCTTCCTTCCCGGTTCGCAGATCGACGTGCGCCCCATCCGTGACTACGATGTATTCGTCGATAAGACCATGGAATTCAAGGTTGTCAAAATCAACCAGGAATATAAGAACGTTGTTGTTTCGCACAAGGCTCTCATCGAGGCTGAGCTCGAACAGCAGAAGCGCGAAATTATCTCCAAGCTCGAAAAGGGCCAGGTGCTCGAAGGCAAGGTCAAGAACATCACTCCTTATGGTGTGTTTGTCGACCTCGGCGGCGTAGACGGTCTGGTTCACATCACAGACCTTTCATGGGGCCGTGTTTCCGACCCGCGCGAGGTTGTAGAGCTTGACCAGGACATCAAGGTGGTTATCCTTGACTTCGACGACGAGAAGAAGCGTATCGCTCTCGGTCTCAAGCAGCTCCAGCCCCATCCATGGGATAACCTTAGCGAGGACATCAAGGTCGGCGATCATGTCAACGGCCGCGTAGTGGTTATGGCCGACTACGGTGCTTTCGTAGAGGTACAGCCCGGCGTAGAGGGTCTGATACACGTTTCGGAGATGTCTTGGAGCCAGCACCTGCGTTCGGCTCAGGACTTCCTCAAGGTAGGCGACGAAATCGAAGCTGTAATCCTTACTCTCGACCGCGACGAGCGTAAGATGAGCCTCGGTATCAAGCAGCTTAAGAAAGACCCGTGGGAGAACATCGAGGAAAAGTATGCTATCGGTTCACGCCACACTGCCAAAGTACGCAACTTCACCAACTTCGGTGTTTTTGTTGAGATTGAGGAGGGCGTAGACGGCCTTATCCACATCTCCGACCTCTCATGGACTAAGAAGATCAAGCATCCCTCTGAGTACACTCAGGTAGGCAATGACATTGACGTTGTTGTGCTCGAAATCGACAAGGACAACCGTCGTCTCTCGCTTGGTCACAAGCAGCTTGAAGACAATCCTTGGGACGTATTCGAGACTATCTTCACCGTAGGTTCTATCCACGAAGGTACTATCACCGAGGTTATGGACCGTGGTGCTGTTATCTCGCTTGAGTACGGTGTAGAAGGTTTCGCTACTCCTAAGCACCTTGTTAAGGAAGACGGCACACAGGCTAAACTCGACGAGAAGCTTAACTTCAAGGTTATCGAGTTTAACAAAGACAGCAAGCGCATTATCCTCAGCCACTCACGCATAGCCGAAGACGCCAGCAAGTCTGAGGCCCGTGCTGCCAAAGCAGCTACACGTCGCGCACCGCGTCGTGCCAACGAGGAAGAGGCCGTAGTGACTCCGCAGATCGAGAAGACAACTCTCGGCGACCTCGGCGCACTTCAGGCTCTCAAGGAGCAGATGCAGAAGAACGAACGCTAATCACGCACCTTCGTTCCGACCCATACCCACAAGGGAGAGAACCGGTACTCCGCTACCTGTTCTCTCCCTTTCTCTTTATAAAATTAGTTCTATGAATAATGATTTCTTATAGACCATGTCCTTTATACGCTCCGCTCTGTCAGCTGTGACTCCATACAGTATCAGACAAAGTACC
>CAMWVA010000082.1 GCA_947177575.1 uncultured Porphyromonadaceae bacterium
CTATAATAACGACAGGTTAGTTAACAGTTAAACTAAACTGAAGTCTGATACAAAAAGTTGTTCAAATTTTGTTTAAAAAATATTTTTTGAACAAAATTTGAACAACTTTTTGTATCTAATACTCTAATAATTAAAACATTACCACATATACCATTTTTACGCTACTTTTCTGTCGGACACCCTTGTTTCAAAGGCATTTTATCTATAGGTCCTTTTATAGTTCTTTTGAAAAAGTATCTCTTAATTAAGTTTTAAGTTGACATACAGTTTGGCGAAAAAATCCGTTTAGCATGCAAAGCTACAACATTTTCTTGAAACAAGGGGATATAGAAAAAAATTTTGTAATTTTGCATTCTTTAGAGTGTATTTACTCTTAATTTTTACCTTGGTCATGGTGTACAGATACGACTATTTAGTTATAGGTGGTGGCATAGCCGGCATGAGCTTCGCGCTCAAAGTGGCTGGGAAGGGCCACACAGTGGCAATCATAAGCAAGACCGAGCTTGACGAGGCCAATACCCGTTATGCCCAGGGAGGTGTAGCAAGCGTCACCAATCTGGAGGTCGACGACTTCGACAAACACATACACGACACAATGGTGGCCGGTGACTGGCTAAGCGATCCTGCCGCCGTCGCCAAAGTGGTGCGAGAAGCACCGGGACAGATACGCCAGCTTGTGGAATGGGGCGTAAATTTCGACCGCCGTGAGGACGGTACATTCGACCTTCATCGTGAAGGAGGACATTCGGAGTTCAGAATTCTGCATCATGCCGACAATACCGGTGCCGAGATTCAGCGCGGCCTTGTGGAACAGATACGTTCTAACCCTTATATAGATATATTCGAAAATCACTTCGCTGTCGAGATAATAACCCAGCATCATTTGGGCAAGGTTGTTACCCGACGCACACCTGACATAACATGTTACGGCGCATACGTGCTTGACGAGTTCAGCGGACGTGTGGATACTTTTCTTGCCAAAGTGACCCTTATGGCTACCGGAGGTGTCGGAGCAGTCTATACCACTACTACCAATCCGCTGATAGCTACAGGTGACGGAATAGCTATGGTCTATCGTGCAAAAGGCACGGTAAGTGATATGGAGTTCATACAGTTCCACCCTACTGCTCTCTATCATCCGGGCGACCGGCCTTCGTATCTTATCACCGAAGCCATGCGCGGTTACGGTGCTGTGCTGCGTAATCTTGACGGTGAGGAGTTCATGCACAAATATGACCCGCGCCTCTCGCTCGCTCCGCGTGACATTGTAGCACGTGCTATTGACTCGGAGATGAAGCTACACGGCACAGACCACGTCTATCTTGACGTCACCCACAAAGACCCGGAGGAAACACGTCGTCACTTCCCCAATATATACGAAAAGTGTCTTTCTATAGGTATAGACATCACACGTGATATGATACCCGTAGCTCCGGCAGCCCACTATCTCTGCGGCGGTATCAAGGTGGACCTCAACGGTGAGTCCAGCATACACCGTCTTTATGCAGTCGGTGAATGTAGCTGCACAGGGCTGCACGGAGGCAATCGTCTGGCAAGCAATTCACTCATCGAAGCTGTGGTTTATGCTGATGCGGCCGCACGTCATGCCGAGAGTGTTATCGGCGGTTACGAACTGCGTCATGATGTACCCGAATGGAACGACGAAGGCACTGTTCATCCAGAGGAAATGGTGCTTATAAGTCAGTCAGAGAAAGAAGTTAACCAGATAATGGGTTACTATATAGGCATAGTGCGTAGCGATCTGCGACTGAAACGTGCATGGAACCGTCTCGACATTCTCTATCAGGAGACTGAACAGCTGTTTAAAGCCAGCAAACCCTCGCGTGAACTTTGTGAGCTGCGCAACATTATACACATAGGCTACCTCATTATGAGGCAGGCCATGGAGCGTAAGGAAAGTCGCGGACTACATTATACCGTTGACTATCCTCACCCCGAAAATACACATTAAAACAGATTCGCCTCTCTATGAAAAAGACCCTCCTGACAGTTATAACTGCTATCGCTGTCATAGCCGCGGCCTATGCCAAGGCTCCCAAAAGCCACGATGCGGCTGTAAGCCGTGGACTGACCACATTTACTTCGCTGGTCAAACAGATGGAACTCAACTATGTTGACTCCATTGACGTGGAACAGAGCTTTAAGGCTGCCATTGAAGCTTTTCTTGCCAATACTGACCCCTATACGGAATATTATGATTCCGACGAGCAGGAGACCATACATAAGATGACCACCGGAGACCTCGGTTATGGCGGTATAGGCAGCTACCTGCTTCAGCGTGACAGCAGCACCTATATATCGGCTCCTATGGAGGGTGCGCCGGCCGCACGCGCCGGCCTCAAAGCCGGTGACAGACTGCTGCGTGTTGATACCATTGATGTATCGCTACGTGGTGTCGAAGGTGTGACCAAAGTGTTGCGCGGTGAACCGGGTACTACAGTGGAGGTAACAGTGCAGCGACCTTTCACCACAGACAGTATAATTACTTTCAATATAGAACGTGAGAAGTTGGCTCAGCCCAGCGTACCTTACGCCGCTGTACTACCTGACGGTACGGGTTATATACAACTAACCTCATTTATCGACAAATCGCCTGATGAAGTAGAGGCTGCTTTGCGTAAGTTTAAGGAAGACCCGCGCTTTCGCAGCGTAGTACTCGACCTACGCGGCAACGGCGGCGGTCTGCTTGAGAGTGCAGTCGATATAGTCGGATTCTTCGTACCTAAAGGTACAGAAGTATTACATACAAAAGGACGTGGTAACCGCTCCGAAAGAACTTATAAGACTACACGGACTCCCCTACTGCCTGATATACCGTTAGCGGTACTTATCGACGGCGGCTCAGCCTCGGCTTCCGAGATTACAGCCGGCTCGCTGCAGGACCTTGACCGTGCCGTACTTGTAGGCAGTCGCAGCTTCGGAAAGGGCTTAGTGCAAAGTACCCTACAGATGCCTTACGATGCCCTGCTAAAAGTAACCACAGCTAAATATTACATACCATCGGGACGTCTGATACAGGCTATTGACTATTCACACCGTAACCCTGACGGTTCGGTAGGCCGTGTGCCTGATTCGCTGACTAACGTCTACAAGACACTGCACGGCCGTGAGGTACGTGATGGCGGTGGTCTCACCCCGGATGTAGAAGTGGAGTGGGAGAAACTCGACCGTCTCGTTTACAATATAGTGCGTGATAATTGGGCTTTTGACTATGCCACACGTTATGCGGCAGAACATCAGACGATACCACCGGCCGAAGAATTTGAGATTACAGACGAAATTTTCGCCGACTTCAAGAAAAGTATAGACCCCGAACGCTTCAAGTACGACAAAGTATGTGAAGAAATGATGAAGGATCTGCGTGAGACGGCAGAACATGAAGGTTACCTCAACGATGAGACACGCGAACAGCTCGATGTGCTTGCGAAGCTTCTGACCCACAATCTCGACCATGACCTCGACCAGAAACGTCAAGCTATATCGACTTATCTTGGCGAAGAAATAGCCTCACGCTATTACTACGACCGGGGTAAGATAATACAAAGCCTTCGCAACGATCCCGGACTGGATAAAGCCCGAGAGATACTTAACTCGCCCGAAGAAATGCAGCGTTTGCTGACGGGCAAAGGTAAAAAATAAACAGACTACATGCAGCTTAAAGAGGCAGACTCACTCTTCGCCACACCGGCACGTATCAAGGCGCTTTCGTCTATGTTCGACAGCGCTTCCACACAGCATATAAATATCACCGGATTATCCGGTAGTGCTCCGGCCATGCTCTTCGCCGGTCTGCCACGCCGTAAGAGCGGACCTTTTCTGCTCGTGGCCGATGATATGGAGACAGCCGGCTACCTCTATCATGACCTGTGCCAGATTGCCGGTGAGGGAGAAACAGCTATCTTCCCCAGCGGTTATCGGCGTGACATAAAATACGGCCAGATTGATGCGCCGTCGGTAATACTGCGCACTGAGGTACTCGATGCATGGCAGCATGACAAACGGTTGCGTTGGGTAGTAACATGTCCTGAGGCATTGGCAGAAAAAGTACCGTCGGCCGAAGAGGTATCGCGGGATACCGTAAGGTTGCGTACTGCTGACCGTATACAGATGACACAGCTTGCTACAAAGCTGCGTGAGTTAGGATTTACAGAGACCGATTACGTCTACGAACCCGGTCAGTTTGCAAAGCGCGGTTCGATATTCGATGTTTATTCTTATAGCAATGAGTTACCATATCGTATCGACTTCTTTGACGATGAGATTGACTCAATACGTATCTTTAACGTCGAGACGCAGCTGAGCGAACGGAAACTTGATGAGATTGCAATCATGGGGGCTACACGTCCCGATGGCGACGGTGCCGTGTCGTTACTACATTTCATTGATGCTCGTACAGTCATAATATGCCAGTCGGCAGCATGGCTGCTACAGCGTATCAAGGCTATAACTTCCGAGTCGCTGTCAGAGGCTGTAGCCATTACCGACGAAGGCGACCGTAACGCTATGTCGAATGTAGTGAACTACGACAGTTTTGCCGAACGTCTCGGCTCAATGAAAATGGTGCAATACGGTACTTCGGCAGATACCGTATCACCTTATCATACCGATGCTTCGATGACATTCGACTGCACACCGCAGGCATTGTATCATAAGAATTTCGATATGATAGCGGAGTCATTCACACGTCTGCTTGACGAAGGCTACCATATCATGATACTCAGTGACTCACCTTACCAGAACGAACGCCTGCGCAGCATCTTTGCTGACCGTGGTGACAAAATAGATTTTACTCCGGTAGACCGCACAATACATGAAGGCTTTTCCGACAACGAGCTGAAAATATGTTACTTTACAGACCACCAGATTTTCGATCGCTTCCACAAATACAACCTACGCAGCGACAAGGCACGCAGCGGTAAGCTTGCATTAAGCCTTAAGGAATTAGCACAGATTGAAATCGGTGATTACATTGTACATATCGATCATGGTATCGGACGCTTCGCAGGTCTGATTAAGACAGATGTAAACGGACGTCCGCAGGAAGTAATAAAACTCGTCTATCAGAATGATGATATAATTCTGGTAAGTATCCACGCTCTGCACAAACTATCGAAATATCGTGGTAAAGAAGGTGTACCTCCGAAAATCAATAAATTAGGTAGCGGTGCATGGAATCGTCTCAAAGAGAAAACCAAAACCAAACTTAAGGATATAGCCCGCGACCTTATAAAACTCTATGCGGCAAGACGCGAAGAGAAAGGTTTCCCCTTCTCACCTGACTCTTATCTTCAGCATGAATTAGAGGCAAGCTTTATCTATGAAGATACTCCTGACCAAATTAAGGCTACACAGGCGATAAAGGCTGATATGGAGTCTGCACGTCCGATGGACCGTCTTGTATGCGGAGACGTAGGCTTCGGTAAGACAGAGATAGCTATACGTGCGGCGTTCAAGGCTGCTGTCGATTCAAAACAAACTGCTGTGCTGGTACCGACAACGGTATTAGCTATGCAGCATTATCACACTTTCAGCGAACGTCTCAAAGACTTGCCTGTGCGTGTGGAGTTTCTGTCACGTGCCCGTAGCGCTAAAGAGACAAAACAGATTCTTGCCGATCTTGCCGCCGGTAAAATAGACATCATAATCGGTACTCATAAGCTAATCGGCAAGACGGTAAAATTCAAAGACCTCGGTCTGCTGATAGTGGACGAGGAACAGAAGTTCGGTGTTGCTGTCAAGGAAAAACTGAAACAGATGAAGGTAAATGTCGATACGCTCACGCTGTCGGCCACTCCTATTCCACGCACACTGCAGTTCTCGCTTATGGGTGCGCGAGACCTCAGTTCGCTCAATACTCCGCCGGCCAACCGTCATCCTATAGTGACAACCGTCGCCGGTGCAGATGATGATATAATTGCGGAAGCGGTCAATTTCGAGTTGAGCCGCAACGGACAGGTATTCTATATCTCTAATCGAATCGACAATCTCGCCCGTATCGAGGAACAATTGCGTCGTCTCGTGCCGGGCGTACGTGTTGTGACAGCTCACGGTCAGATGCCTCCGGAACGTTTGGAAAAAGCTATTGAGGACTTCTCCAACCATGACTACGATGTCTTGCTCTCAACCACTATTGTTGAGAACGGCATAGATATGCCCAATGTCAACACTATCATTATTGATAACGCTCACCATTTCGGCCTCAGCGAGCTGCACCAGCTGCGCGGCCGTGTGGGACGTAGCAGCCGCAAGGCATTCTGCTACATGTTAGTACCGCCTTCATTACCGCTGACGCCTGTAGCACGACGGCGTTTGCAGGCTATCGAAAGCTTCTCCGACCTTGGTTCGGGCATACACATCGCCATGCAGGACCTTGATATACGAGGTGCAGGTAATCTGTTAGGTGCCGAACAAAGCGGATTTATAGCCGACCTCGGTTATGAGACATACCAAAAGATATTACGCGAGTCTGTCACCGAATTGAAAACAGAAGAATTCGGCGATACTTTCACCGATGTCAATGCCGGCAAAGAGGAGGAATTTACTGCCGATTGCACTATCGAAAGCGACCTCGAGCTTCGTCTGCCGCCTGACTATGTACCGCAGGAGAGTGAACGTATCAGTCTCTATCAGCAGCTTGACAATATGGAGCATCCGCAGCAGACGGAGGAATTCCGTACACAGCTGCGTGACCGCTTCGGCTCTATACCCGATGTCACCGAAGAACTTATCAAGGTTGTACCGCTACGACTTGCGGCCCGTCGTCTCGGAATCGAACGACTTGTGCTCAAAGGAGGTAAAATGCGTCTTTATTTCGTCAGTGACGACAACAAAGCTTATTACCGCTCACAAGCTTTCGGACGCGTTCTTGCTTACCTCCGTGCCCACCCGCGACGCTGTGAAATTCGCGAAGTCAACAATCGCCGTTCATTCCTCATTCACAAAGTTCCCACCGTCAGCATCGCTCTCGACATACTCAACGAAATGGCCGATACGCCTCCGGCCTGATGCTGCGTATATATGTAAACGGAATCCGAATAAACAATCATTATTACGTTCAGATTGCACTGTTGTTGGCTTTTTTTGTTAAATTTGCATACTTTACAATATGCCTATGACCTCACGCAATATACAGCCGGATCCCGTTGCGGAGGAAAGGCTCATTAATGAGGCTTTCCAAAATGTACTCGACGCTTATCTTGCCAGTAATCACCGCAAGAAAGTCGATATAATAAAACGTGCTTTCCGATTCGCAAAAGAAGCCCACAAGGGTGTCAGAAGACGTAGCGGAGAGCCTTACATACTTCATCCCGTAGCCGTAGCCCAGATTGTAATCTCCGAACTGGGTCTCGGTTCCACTTCTATATGCTCGGCACTACTGCACGACGTAATAGAGGATACTGAGTACACCCGTGAGGATATAGAACATCACTTCGGTCCTAAGATAGCTTCGATAGTCGAAGGTATGACCAAAATATCAGGCGGTATATTCGGTGACAAGGCTTCATTACAGGCTGAGAATTTCCGTAAGCTTCTTCTTTCGATGTCTACGGACGTGCGTGTGGTACTTGTCAAGATGGCTGACCGTCTGCATAACATGCGTACCCTCGGCTCGCTGCGTCCGGAGAAACAATACAAAATTGCCGGTGAAACTCTTTATATCTACGCTCCCTTAGCACACCGTCTCGGTCTCAGCAAAATCAAAACCGAACTGGAAGACCTCGCTTTCCGTTACGAGCACCCACAGACCTACGCCGAGATAATGGCTAAAGTCACCGACACGGAAAGCGAACGTCAGGCTATCGTTGAGGAATTTGTGGCTCCTGTGCGGAAACGTCTCGATGAAGCCGGGTTCAAGTATGAGATTAAAGCCCGTGTTAAAAGCGCCTATTCCATATTCAATAAAATGGAGAAAAAGAAGGTGCCTTTTGAAGAGATATACGACATCTATGCTGTGAGGGTCATATTTGAGAATAATGACGATGAGCTCGAAAAACTTAGGTGCTGGCAGATATACACTTATTTCACCGATGGTCATGCGGTTCATCCTGACCGTCTGCGTGACTGGACCAGTACACCTAAGGCCAACGGCTACCGTGCCCTTCATCTTACCGCTATGGGTCCGCGCGGACGCTGGATAGAGGTACAGATACGCTCGCAGAAGATGAACGAGATAGCCGAACTCGGCTATGCTGCCCACTGGAAATATAAGACCGGACAGACAGACAGTGCCGAACTCGATAAGTGGATGAACACCATAAAGGACATTCTGGCCAATCCGGAGCCTAATGCCATCGACTTTCTTGACACTATCAAGCTCAATCTTTTCTCGTCAGAGATATATGTATTCACTCCTAAGGGAGACCTGATAAATCTTCCGGCCGGATCAACGGTGCTTGATATGGCTTTTTCTATCCATACCGATTTAGGCTACCATTGCATCGCAGGCAAACTGAATCACCGTCTTGTGCCTTTGTCACACGTTCTCGACAGCGGAGATCAGGTAGAAATCATAACCTCTGCCTCACAGACGCCGCAGGAGGAATGGATAAAGTTCTGCCATACAGCTAAAGCCCAAAGTCGTATACGCTCGCTGCTACGCAAAAACCGTCGCTCATTGGCGGAACGCGGCCGTCTGCTGATTGAGGAAACTCTCGGACGCGAGGGTATCGACGCCTCACAGCATATCATAGCCCGTATGGTAAACCATTACGGACTGACCACTCCCGAAGAACTGTACATAAAACTCGCTCAGGAGGAAATATCACTGTCGGCTAAGGAACTTAAGGAGCTTAATAAGAAACGTTCGTCGTTGCTGTCCAAGATTCTGCGTAATCCTTTCTCATCTTCGTCGCGTTCCGAGACCGCTTCAGCAGCTGAACCTGTACAGACCATTGACCGCAAAAAAGTATTTGTGCTCCATCCGGAGTCGCCTAACTACCGTCTGGATACATGCTGTTCTCCATTACCGGGCGATGATGTATTAGGTTTCGTAGATGAAAACGAAACAGTGGTAGTACATAAGGTAAGCTGTCCGGCAGCCATGCGTCTTAAGAGTTCGTTTGGTACCCGCCTTGTGGCTACACGCTGGGAAGGACATGCCGACCGTTTCATTGCCGATATTGAAATAGACGGTATTGACCGTCACGGCATACTCGGAGAAATAACAACTCTGCTCTCCTCGGACTTAGGCATCAATATACGTCAGCTGAACATAACAGCCCGGCAGGAACTGTTCCACTGCGACCTCAAAGTACAGATAGACACCGCTGAGACTGTCGAACATATATGTCAAGCTCTGCGACGTATAAAGGGTATCAAGTTCGCCAAGCGTACTACCTGAGAGACCATAACACACGAAATTCCATCACTTACAACAGTTAGCATCACAGCGCATGAAAACCACTTTCTTCAGCCGTATCAACCTCATACGCATAGCTATCATGCTGGTTTCGATAGCCATCATTATGCTCATAGTACCGCGTACCGACCATCAGTCCTATTCGTACGAGGCCGGCCAACCGTGGAAATATCCTTTGCTTACAGCCGACTTCGACATGCCCATATTGCGTGATTCCGCCTCTGCCAGAGCAATGCGTGACAGTATCGACCGGGCTTTCGTACCTTTTGTAAAGCGCGATGCTAACATCGCAAGTTCTAATACTGAACGTTTCGACAATGCCATGCGCGACATAGCTTCACCTCACGAAGCACAGTTACTTACCTTGCTACTGCGTAAGGTGTATCAGACCGGTATGGTCGAACCTGAAGTCTATGAATCTCTCAAACGCAGTGATAATAAACGCCTGAGAATATCACAGTCGGAAAACGGTGGCACCTCAGTCATAAATATCGATGCTTCCGAGATGCTGTCTCCGGCTAAGGCATTCTCAATGATTGATTCGGTCTATGCTGCCACAATGAATGCTACCAATACGTCGCATCTTGGGCCAGAAGTGGTCAAAGCCCTTAATATATGTCTGGTGCCGAACATAGTGCTCGACACAGCAGCCGATACAAAATACCGTAATCAGGAATACCTCAATGCTAACGGTGCCCTCGGTCTTATCAAGAAAGGACAGCGTATAGTTGATCGTGGTGAAATCATAACTCCACAGATATTCACCAATCTCAACACTTATCAGGAGATGCAGAAGCGTAATCAGAGCACTACCACATCACACACTTATTTCTTTGTGGGACAGTCGCTCTATATTCTCATCTGCTTCACGATGCTATACATGTTCCTGTTCAATTACAGGCAGTCATTCTTCAAGGATATACGTAAGATGTTGTTCCTTATGACGTTCATTACCTTCTTTGTAGTATTTGCGGTAGTGATGTTCGAGTTTTTTACTAACGGCCTCTTCCTTGTTCCCTTTGCAGCTGTACCGATTACGATAATGGTGTTCTTCGATGCCCGTACCGCCATATTCAGTCTTATAACTACTGTACTTATAGTAGCTCTGATTGCTACTTTCCAGTTTCAGTTCATCTTTCTTGAATTATGCGTGGGGCTGGTATCTACATTCAGCATACGCCAGCTGTCGCGACGCTCACAGTTGCTTCGAACAGCACTGTTTTCATTTATAACCTACGTGATATGTTATCTGACTCTGTGTATTACCATTGAGGGTAATCTGAGCGGCTTCTCATGGCGTGTAATAGGTATCTTTGCTATCAATGGCGTGGTGCTGTCGTTCGCTTATATCCTTATTCTGGTTATGGAAAAAATCTTTGGGTTTACCTCAACCGTTACTCTTGTTGAACTATCGGACATTAACAATCCGGTACTGAGACGTCTTGCGGAAGAAGCTCCCGGCACCTTCCAACACTCCATGCAGGTATCGACCTTAGCTACTGAAGCAGCCCGCGCCATAGGAGCCAATACAACGCTGGTACGTACAGGTGCGCTCTATCATGATATAGGTAAGGTGGAAAGTCCTGTATTTTTCACTGAGAATCAGCATGGTGTCAATCCTCATGCCGGACTTAATCCCGAAACAAGTGCACAGAAAATTATCTCGCATGTCACCGGTGGTCTTGCGTTGGCAGCACGTGAGAAACTGCCTACTGTGATTAAGAGTTTCATATCCGAACATCATGGCCAGGGTCTGACTAAATATTTCTACAATACGGCTGTCAACGAAAACCCGGGTAAAAATATCGACAAGTCACTTTTCCAATATCCCGGTCCTAATCCTCAGAGCCGTGAGACAGCGATTCTGATGATGGCTGACTGTGTCGAAGCCGCCTCACGCAGTCTTTCTGACTATTCACCACGTTCGATAAACTCGCTGGTCGATAAAATCATAGATTCCCTTGTGGCTGACGGTATGTTCAACGAAGCTCCTATATCTCTCAGAGACATAAACACCGTTAAGGAGACTTTCAAAAAACGTCTGGCTACAATATATCACTCACGTATAGCTTACCCTGATCTGAAACGCGGCACAGCCCCGGCTGTAGCTAAAACCGAGCCTGCGGCAACTCCGGTCAAAGCCGAGGCGGAAGCTGTAAAAGCTGATACTCCGGTAAAACAGGATACACCGTCGGCGGGAACGGAAGCACCGTCTCCTGAATCACCTGCTATGATTGACCCCGAGGCACCCATTCCTCCTGTACCCGGAGCTGAGAATCCGAAGGCCTCCGACAGCATAACAGAATCTTAACGCGCTATTGACAGCCGAATCCGAGAGTATTCAGGCTGTACAGTCCGACATACCGAAAATAAATTACTCTTTTTGTCACTCCCTCATTAATATTTTAGCCGTTCAATGTGTTAAAACTATATATAAATAGGAGTGTCATGTATATAGTACTTATCATACTCGGTTGTCTGCTGTGGCTCGGGTCTATTTATACCCTCTCGTCACGCATCGTATTATCAGCACCGCTGTCGTTTCTGGCCTTGCTCTGTATCAGTCTGGCACGACGCGACGGTATTGACCTGTTGCCGCTCAATTCTACCGTGCTGATAGGCTGGCTCTGCATGACTCTCGTAGTGACGGCACTCACAGCTATGCAGCCTGCGGCAGTAGCGGCGCAACGTCGCGGCATGGGCTACATCACTGTCGGCGCATTAGCCGGTATGGCCGTTGGCCTGCTTGGTGTGTCGATGACTGGATCCCTCGCTCTGCGTTATGCTATAATGGTAGTCGGTACGGTAGTCGGAGTCTTTTTAGGTTTTCTGCTTTATACCCGTACACCGCAGGGGGCACCTGTCAGTCTGTCGTCAGGCAATTTTTTTAGCTATCTTCTCGCCAAGGGTTTCCCGGCCGCCATCACCGTTATGCAGCTCGGTGTGGTGCTGGTTATAGCCTTGGCTCTTTATAATATCGCTCCGCAATGACTTTCAGTTTTCTCAGACAACATATCGCCCGCCTTACGGGTATAATCATAATAGTCGGCGCACTTCTGCTGCCGGCAATAGCACGCAGCCAGCAACAGTCGGCTGATAACAAACGCAAGATTAAGGTAGAAAGTCCTGACCTTGAGAATATACGCACGCAGACTCTCGACCCCCAGAGCCGCTTCTACTTCCCGAAGCTTATGGCCAAGTATAACCGCAACGATACCACCATGACCAACGAGGAGTATCGCTATCTCTATTTAGGCTACATGTTTCAGGAGGATTACGATCCTTACCGTGTCTCGCCATACGCGAATGTCACAGACCCTTTGCGCCTCAAAGCAACTCATACTAAAGAAGAAATTGACACCATACGTAAGTATGCCGAACTGACACTGCGCGATAATCCATTTGATTTGCGTCAGATGTCTTTCCTTGTACATGTGCTGAAGGAAAAGCGTAAGGATATGAGTGCTAAGATATGGGAATACCGCCTCGAACATCTCCTTGGTGCTATAAAGAGTACCGGCACAGGCGAAGATGCCGATAACGCATGGTATGTCATCTATCCTATGCACGAATATGACATGATAGACGTTCTCGGCTACCGGGCTACAGATGCAGATTTCATAGAACCCGGACTTGACTATCTGACTGTCGAAGCAGACGAAGCCACTGCCCGCCGTCTGCGTGATAAAGTAGCTAAAGGATTTTATTTTAACGTACAGATACCGCAGCAGCAATATCAGCTCAAACATCCCGAGGGGTCTGACGAAGACAATACCGCTGACGATATACCGGCAGCAGACCCGGATGATGAAGAAATCATTGAGGAAGACGATATTGAAGCAGCGGAATGACCCGTAACACCCTCTGAGGTGTTATTATTATAGAAATAATAAATACTGAATTTTATGAGCAACGACGTAAAGAAAGAAAATACAGAGCTCGAGGTTGTAGGCCCGGGCAAATTTGTAGCATACAGTTATAAACTTTCGGAAGTAGACCCTGCTACGGGTGAAGTTAAGGAAGAACTTTTTGAAGCGACTCCCGACCAACCCGATGTTATGGTCTATGGAGTAAGTCATGAAATTGTACCCGGACTTGTAGCGGCTATGAAAGACCTTAGCAAGGGCAGCCGCTTTGAGACGATACTTCCTCCGGAAGCTGCTTTCGGACAGCGTTTCGATGATAATGTACTCGAACTTGACAAGGCCATATTCAACCGTGAAGACGGCACTATGGCTGAAGAAGTCAAAGTCGGTGCCCTTCTGCCTATGATGACACAGGAAGGCTACCGCATCATGGGCCGCGTACTCGAAGTAGGCGACAAAGTGAAGATGGACTTCAATCACCCATTTGCCGGCAAGACCGTAAAATATGAAGGCGAGATAGTCGAGGTGCGCGATGCCACACCCGAAGAGCTTCAGCCCATTCACGGCTGCGGAGGCTGTGGCTGCGATCACGGCTCCTCATGCAACGACTGCGAATCTGGCGCCTGCGGCGACGGCTGTGGCGACCACCACGACCACGAAAGCGGCTGCTGCGGCCACTGCCACTAAACCGCTCCCACCCCCATCCAGAAATGCACAATGCACAATTCATAATGCACAATGCACAATTCATAATGCACAATGTATAATGCATTATGCATTGCTCATAATGTATTATGTATAAGTCATAGTGAATTATGCATTGCTCATAATGCATTGCACATTATATCTAATGTATTATGATATAGGGTAATAAACAAACGGTCAGACCTTTCCGCTTACCACCGGTATCAGAAAGGCCTGACCGCTTATTCATCAAAATCACCCACCCTCACCCGCTCACCCCTCCCGCCACAAAAGCCTGAAAAAAAAATTTATTACTGTCCGCTAAACTTTTTTAGTGGCAGATGAAAATTAGGGCTGGCCCCTATTGCAGGAGTCAGCCCTTTTAGTTTAGTTTGTGTTCGCCAAAACATACAACTAAACCCATGCCCAAAAGTAGTAATTTTTTCGGACAGCCGATATATGGTCAGCTAATAAA
>CAMWVA010000083.1 GCA_947177575.1 uncultured Porphyromonadaceae bacterium
ATATACATCAGCTGTGTCAGATTCTCTGATAAGAGATTCGATTCCCGACATACCTACTTTACATTCCGCTTTCAGGTCAGTTCCATCGGTAGTTGATGCTGTAATAATAGCATAACCGAAACTTAGGATAGTTACGTTGCCGAAGTCGTCTACCGTAGCGATATTTTCGTCAGACGAAGTCCATGTTACAGTCTTATCAGTTGTGTCTTCGGGCAGTACAGTAGCAATCAAAGTAAAGGTAGTACCCGGTTCGGCTTCGACTGATGTCTGATCAATAGTAATTGAAGTAGCATAGATAATTTCCGGTTCTTTCTTAACAACTTCTATTACACAGGTAGCCATTAGTCCGTTTGCGGTTTCGGCAGTGATAACAGTTGTTCCGTGAAGCAGAGCGGTTACTACACCGTTCTCTACAGTTGCCACCTCGGGAGCTGATGAAGTCCATGTGAGGGTTCTGTCGGTTGCGTCCTCAGGCTCGACAGTAGCTGTCAGAGTCAGTGTCTCACCTTCGGTAAGGGTTGCTTCCGTAACATCGAGAGTGATACTCTGGGCCTCAATAACCTTGGATGTTACAGTAATCACACAGTTAGCAGATACATTTTCTACTGCCTGTGACTTAGCAGTGATTGTTACCTCACCGGCAGAGAACGCTGTAACCAAACCATCCTGATTAACATTAGCTATCTCAGGATTAGAAGAGGTCCAGATTACAGTTTTATCAGCGGCATCTTCCGGTAGAACAGTAGCCGTAAGCTGCAATTTTGAGTCGACTTCCATACTTGCCGTGTTCTGACTGAGCACTATCTCAGTAGGCATAATAACAGAAGACACCCCTATCCATAGCGGGAAAATATCGCTGATCTGTCCGTTATACATATCGTAGCATATCAAGTCATATAGTCCGTCCGGGAGGTTATAAGTAAGATTGAGATAACCGTCAAATACCTCACCGGGTGCCAATGAAACATTTATTCCGTAGCTTGAAAGTTGCTCATTAGTACCGTGAGTAAAGACATTAGCATAGAATGGTCCGGCATATTCCACCTCACCGATGTTCTCAAGAGTCACATCAAATCTTGTAGGCTCACCACTGACAACAGTTGAAGCTGCCGAGAAGTTAGTAACACGGATTTCAGCATGTTCTTCCGGAGTTCCCTGTGTGAAAGTTAGATTACCTTCGGCATCAACATTCATGTTGAGATAAGCTGACATTGTGAGGGGAACATAAAGATCCTGCCAAGCACCTTCAGCGGTTTGGAATACAACATAAACCTTATAGTTGCCGGTAGCAAGACCGGAAGGCAGG
Source organism: uncultured Porphyromonadaceae bacterium (assembly GCA_947177575.1). GTDB lineage: Bacteria > Bacteroidota > Bacteroidia > Bacteroidales > Muribaculaceae > Lepagella. The sequence continues at coordinate 1,307 of CAMWVA010000083.1, forward strand.
TACATAGAGAAGCCATTGTAACCACTGAGTGACATATTTGCCGCACCTGTGAAACTTAACTCAGTACCCTGTTCAGCTAAGTATTCATTACCTGATTCATCAATAGCCTTCACATAGAATGTAGCATCAAGTTTTTCGGGTGAGTAATTGAAAATACCGCCGTTTAATATTGAGAGTGCTATACCATAGTTACCGTATACTTCGCTTACATTAAGGCTGCCGGTTGCATAGATAGGATACCATATTTCAGAATTGCCGACAGAAGGTTTTATGCCACATACCATAGTCTGTTGGGAATTATAACCTCCGGCGAAACCTCCGATTCCTTCAATTCCCGGGTCAAGAGCTGAGAGTAAGAACCAACCGTTGCCATTTCCGCTCCAGCCCCAGTTGATATGATAATAGCCATTATCATAACCGTCACATACAAATTCATGACCACCTTCCGGAGCTTGGCCTCCGTAGATTACCGGTCGTCCTGCCTGTAGTTCCGAGTAGACTATATCTTCCCAATCATTGGTATTATAATACTCTCGTTTGAGATAACGCACACCGGCATCATAGTTGAAAAACTCCTTCAGAGCATAAGGCACATACAGATCCGATGCACCGCTTTGGTCGGAAGTATAGTTCATATTGACGCTGACACCACAGGCATACATCAGCTGTGCCACAGCTTTCTGCTGTACGTAGTCGGCGCTGCCGTCATATACAGGCAGCATGTTATCATAGTCAAAATTAGCACTGCCGTAGTCAAATCCTAATGTCGTACCATTCCAGTAATAGGTATAAGTACCTTTACCGGTAACAGGATAATTATGATATTTTATCACTTGTGCCATAGCGGTTGCTACACATCCGGTGACACATTTTCCACCGTTATCTTCTGGACAGTCAAGGTTATAGGGTGAGTTCTGATCCCAGCGGGTTTCAAGCATTTCGACTATGGGTGCACGTTCAGCACGTGATGCAGGCGAGGTCAACTGTAAAGTAGTATTCTGAAAACAGTAAGCAGCTTCCTCAGCATATTGTTCCAGCCACCATTTTAATTCAGGTGAAGCTGTACTAAGATCAAATGTACCGTTATCAGAGTATCCGAGTATAGGCGGCATCCGGTCATCAGCCGAGGCAATAATAAATCCGTTATCACCTCTGTTAAAGATAAATAGTACATCTTCTCCCTTTGTACTCTCGGTATGGGTGAGAACTAAAGAAGCTTTACCCGGTAACTGTTTTCCGACAGCGGAAGTCTTTACCCGCTGTAATGCCTGTTCCGGAGTCAGAGGGGCGGCATCTATACTCAGGCAAGGAGCAAGAAGCAACAATGACCCGCCGACAGCTTTCATGATGTAATTAAAATTCATAATATGGCAAATCTAAAGTTAATAATAAGATAACACAATAAAATGTAAACGTAGATAGAAATATTTTATTATATTTTAACTTTAAACTTGTTAAAATTGATTAACTGTCTTACGGGACATTATAACCTGCTTCAGACCAAAGTTGTTAATAATGTTTCTGTGATACTGCCTTTGAAAGGCATACCATCGGTCGAGCTGTCAACATAATCGGAGTATAAGTCTACTATTGTTTTTGTTACGCGAGGATAGATATTCCGGATTTCGGCCTCATCGAATCCGGCTGCTTTAAGAAGAAGACTGAAGCAATCGATATATATTAGTAAATCTCCGAAGAATATCCGTTTGTTTCGGCTTAGGTGTTCCATTACTACAGCCATAAGACCTCCGATATGTCTGTCAAGTTCCGTATCTGTCTCTGGAATCTTTGACATAGCTATTAACTGATGTCTGCAATCGGCCATAAATCTGTCGAGAGTTTCGCCACGAATAGCAGCCATAAGGTCAATTGTGCCTGAAAGAAGTTCGGTAGGACAAAATTCGCTGGTTGCCACCACTCCGTTCTGATATGGTACTTCAATTACGAATGTTCTTGGCACACCGAGTATTTCTGTATCGAAATTTAGTCTGAGTGATTCCATCGTTATATAATTTTAATCTTATCTGTATTCACAAATACCTGTAGGAGGCAGGAAGTAAACGGGGCTCAAGGAAAAACTTCAACAGATGGATGCTGAACACTTTGGAATATACCTCGGTTACGATATGATTTTTCAGCGAAACATTGACGCCAACGGTTGAAGTCTGCATCAGTTTTCAGAAGGAGATAGATATAATATGATAAAGAACCATACATCTTCCCACTCGGTGCTTTATATTCGATATTACGTTCGGTTTCCTTACAGGCTGTGACTACGGTAAGTCTCGCACCGGGTGTAAACTGTTTCGGTTTTTTTACAGTGATTCTTCCCGGTGGAGTGAAAGCGTAGTCTGTACCACGTATGTAACGTAACAGCTCGGGGTCAATATCGCTTATCTCATCTTTCTGTATTCCTCTGCTGAAACAGGCATCGACTGCAACAAATAATTCTCCGTCAGGACTTACTTTATTCTTTATAGCATCAAGTAAAGGACACAGTTCATCATCTATAAGATGATACTGCCCGGTATATGTACCGTTCATCTTACGGCTGTCCCGGCAGGCATTATACGGAATAATCGATTCGTCATATTTCTTTGTCTTCTCTTCATCATGGTTATCGTCACGTACAGGCTGTCCATGACCTGAGAAATGGAAATATACTCTGTCTCCCGCTACGCATCGCTGTGCAAGTGCGGTCAGTGCTTCCACAATCATTGCTTTTGTAGCCTGCTCGTTAGTAAGGGTAACTATATCTTTGAAACCTCGCTTTTCCAACAATGGCTGAAGTAAAGCCACATCATTATCGCCATGAATTGTACTCCATCCGGTTTTCATCCTGTCGTACTGGCCGATGCCTACAAGTAAGGCCCGGTCTGTGGCCAGTCCGGTTAGAACCATGACTAACAAAAGCAACAATAAAAATACTCTGCGTAACATCATTTCAGCTGATTGAGGATTCTCTGACACTGAGCAACGAAGTCTTCGTCATCTGCAAAGCGGGTAGAAAGCTCTGTCAGAATCTCTTTTGTTTTCTTACGGTCATGGATTTTCAGATATGCCATAGCTAAACGCAAACCGGCTTCCTGTTTTGACTGAACGTCATCTTCAGGAGTATTATGATACTGCTCTTCAAGTGACGGTATATCCCTTACGGAAAGACTCTCCCAGCTACTACGGTTGGATTCCGGAATATAATTATAGGCTACAATCGTATTGTCAAGTCTATCCATATCCGACTGATGTACTCTGAGCACAGAGAAGAACCCGATTGCGAGTACAGCTGCTATAGATACCGGCCATAATATGCGTTCACGTAAATAACCGGACCGTAGTATACCGGAAGTCCGTTTACGTCCGATTATCCTGAGAAGTTCCTCTTCACTAATATTCTTCATGGCAAGACCGAACTCGACATTATTCTGTTCGGCTTCCCTATAGATGCCGTTGAGGGTGAAAAGATAGATACGGAATTCGCTCAGAAATTTCTTATCAGTTTTCAGACGTTGCCTGAAGGTTATCTTTTCATCAGTGGTAAGCTGATCATTGATATATCGTTCGAACAATTCTATGTTATTTTCCATTTCGTTTCTTCTTTTGTGGTTTTTCATCAATTATACCGGCATGATAAAGTGCCAGTTTTACACGATATATCAGATCACGCATACAAAGCCATCGGCGCGCTTTGATAGCTTTGGCATTATCGGCGACAGATTTACCATTATTACGGTACGGAGCCACTAACTTAGAAATCTCGGCATCAGTCATATCGTCGTAATATGTCATACGGATAATCGAGGCACAAGGTTCCGGAGTATGTATCAATTCGTCACCGAGCAGAGCTTGTGCTTCCGGATCATTATACAGTTCAGAATCTCCTTCCTGTACAGGTAACTCTTTTAACATATCGGTGATTTTCTGTGCTCTTGCCGAAAGCCTGTCGGTCTCTTCCGTATCAGGCTCATCAATGGACTCAGTCTTACCTATTTTGCGATATTTTTTACTCGCCATATTCAGACCTACAGTAAGGATATACCTGTCCCAGTCATTATTCTCTCTCATGCGTCCTTCACGTATATTTTTATGAATTGCGATGAAAATATCCTGATAGATATTCTCGGCATCAGCTAAACGCATATTGGTTTTCCTGTATTTATCCATAATAATGTCTGTGAAGTCATTTTGCAATCTCATGTACCACTTCTGTACGATTTCTTCGTATGTTTCCGCCATATCTGATGTATGTTTCTTATTCGATAAGTATGAATGAAGACCATATTTCCGGATTGTCAGGTAGTTCTTTGCAGATCCACTGCTGTGCCGTGTGGAATGAATCGTATATTGTCTTGCCTTGCGCTGCCTGTTCATAGAAGAGAGCCATGAACTGGGCTGTCCAGTAGTCATCGACTTTAGTAAGCGTACATATAATGTTCCGACTTCCGGCGATACGGAATGCTCGTTGCAGTCCCCATAAACCTTCGCCGTCAATCTCACCTAAACCGGTGTCACATGCCGACAACACTGTCAGTCTTAGTTCCGGAAAATTCAGAAGTTCGATTTCTTCGGCTGTCAGTAGATCGTCTTCATCGTCAGCAATATGTTCTGCATTCCATGAAAGGTTTCCTCTGCGGAGAACAATACCGGAAATCTGCTCTTTACCCGACGACAGAATACGCAGAGCCATATTATGGTCGTTATTTGTAGGGTCCTGTACGGCTGCATTCAGCATCTCTGAATCTCTGTAAAAACCGTGGGCTGATATATGCAGCGTTGTCAGAGTACTGTCTGACCATTCTTTTACTGCTGTCTCTGTACCATTATCATTAAATAAGATTTCGGGTTTTTGACTGCCTAACGCCTGTTCTATAAGCTGAATTTCATATTTTACGTTCGGGAGGTCCGTCCATGAACCACGATCAAGACTTTCTCCTTCTCCGATAGGTGAATTGTAATCAGAGATACCGATAATTCCTACTTTATCTCCTATGCCGACAGATGGCCGGATATCGCATAGACTGAATACTCTGTGTAAACGGTATCTTCGGGAATAAGAAACTTTATCCCTATCTCTTGTATATTCCAACGGCGTTTCGGCAAGCTCAGCGTCCGGACAGAAATACACATCAGTGCTTCCTACCAGTATAGAGTCAAGTGTATGCCATACGTATGCCGGCATGTCGGTTACTTTAAATGAATGGCCTATAGGTATAAAGCTGATTTCTTTTGAAATTCCGTTAAGAATAAAAGCTCCGTAATAAGATTCATGGTTCTTATTGAATTTAACCAGATCAACGTAAGTCGTACCAGATTGAATACTATCTTTAAGACCTGAAGTAGAGTTGATAAGGAATTCTTTTTTGAATCTGCCGGAATCAATAAAATCACTGATTATATACCGTTCACGCGAGCCTATTTCACCACGAAGTTGCCGACATAGTGAGTCGTTGCCCTGTATCTCAGCACGGTTAAGTTCTTTACGCAGATTTTTAATAATATCATAATCTTGCCGAGCTTCTGCTTTTTCGGACAGATACTTGGAAATGCTATTCTGTGTCTTGAAAAGCAATCCTTTAATAAGTAGTGAGTAATCCATTGCTACTTCCGCCATATCAGGTGTGACTGCTATAAGGTCTATTGCTTCGTCTCGGCGTCGGATAAGTTCGTCATTCAGATTACGTCTTTCCCATGAATTCATAAACAGGAGTTGGGCAAGCAGCTCGCTTCTGTATTCTTCAAAAAGACGTCTGGCATAAACGGCTACATCCGGATGCCTCATCTGTTTATACAGTTCAGTCCAGAGAGCATTAGTAGAAGTGGTATGGCTTTGTTCGTGTGAATCAAGTTGAATCAGAAGGTCTTTAGCAGTATCGTAATCACCCTTCTTTATAGCTAATCTTATTTGGAAACAATGAGTGTCGAAATCATCAGGACGATAGACTCGGTATTCATTCAGCAAATCTTCAGCATGTTGCAGATTGCCTGTGGTAAGCTCATAGTCCAGCGCTGCTGAGATAGCGTTCAGACGTCTATATGAATTTTCTTCCAGCATTGAGGTGTGTCGCATCATGGCTTCTACTGTGACTCCCCATAATTCATCATACCCTTGTTCTTTATACATTCTGATCAGATCACGATGTATTCTGTCAGTGAAAGGATCGGAGTCAGAGTATTCGAAAGCGTTGCTATAGGCACCTACAAGAAATTCCTGAGCTTTTTTATAATCACGAATTTTCAGATTATAATGCCCCATGAGATAAAGTATTTCTGTCAAAAGACGAGGATCGTCTTTAACAAAATAATTATAACACAGCTCTACCCTGTCAAGAGCTGATATTAACATAAAAGAGTTATCGTCTTGAGGATAAATCTGTGAATTTATAATATGCCGTATCAATTCGTCTTTGCCGACATAATCTATATATTTTTCTGCCTCACGGAAGGCAGATGCAGATTTTTCCGAATCGACAAATGTTGCTGCTACACCGAGATTTTCATAATAGTAAAATTTGTCTTCTTCAGTGAGTTCGGGTTCGTCTATATACTTTGATAATTCTTCTAAAAAGGCTACTGCATCGTTCTGGTATCCGGTAATTCTCATTAATTCGGCAAAGTTGTAGGCAGTCGCGAGATAATCAGCCAGACTCGGACTGTTTAAGCCTGCGGCATTAAGATAGTCTATAGCCTTTTCATACTCTCCGGCGGCTGTTGCCAGTTCGCCTGATAATCTGTTAGCTTTAAACATTTCCGTACGGCTTTCCGCACGGCTCAGAGCCTCGGCAGCATACCGTACAGCTTGCTTGTGCCTGCCTGCCCGTTGATTTTTCTGTGCGTAAGATATTAGAAAATCAAAAGCTGTGGAAGAAGATACCTTATCGGAATATAAAGCGGCTTCAAGAGCCGGAGCCATGACTTCAAGAGCTTTAGAGTAATTCTTAAACTGGTGAGAGATTCCGGCGGCAGCTTGGTTAGTCCAGAAAACAAATTCCTCCGAATCCGGTCCGAAATCCTGTCGTATATCTTTAACTATATCTATATATGTAGAGTCTGCCGCTTCGAACCTTAATGCCTTTTCGTATGCAGTCGCGAGATAAAATTTGGCGGGTATCATACCCATGTCTTTGGTGTTAATATAAAGGAATGGTCGGATATTAAGATTTTCAATATAACTTATTCCCTTTTCAATTTTGCTGACACCTTCTTTGCTCGAAAGACAGGCTATATAACCCTCTAAAATTGGATCTTTGATATTGTTGATATTACACTGAAAGGTAAATCCTGTTATAATAGGCATCACAATCTGTTCCTGTTTCGAAAGGCTACGCTCTATAAGTGACATATCATCTTTTTCTATTGCTTTAGCATAGACATCGATAATGTGTGAGACGTCAATATCAGGTATATCATCACGATTAAATCTGTATGTTGCCCCTAAGTTAAAAGATTCTATTGAATAACTGTTACCGCAATACCCTATAAGGAGTATTGCGGTAACTAAGATTCTACGAAGAACTGCTACCATAGGTAAAGACTTCATTATTTTTTAAGATAAGCCGTAATTTTAAAGGTAAATCAGACTGTAAAGAGTTTAATAGGTTATTTGCCGAAGATTGACTTGATGATTATACTGCCGATTTTACGTTCAAGACCGGCTTTTGAAGTCGGAATACCTGTCTTACGGGCAATTTGCTGTTTTGCTTGGGTCACACCCAAAGCACGTTTCCATGAGAATGAAAGTCCCGGTATTTTCATGGCTGAGGTTATTTTTTTATTTTGTGAGTGATTATGAGTTTCATTTCAGGATTGTCGATTTCAATTTTACCCAGACGTCCGAGCACAGACTGTCCGAGCAGCAGCGGCGCACGCTGGTTGCGGACTACCGAAGCACGTACATTGTCAAGCTCCAGACCGCCGAAGTTTACCTGCCGCAGATTGATTACTGTTCCTTCGCTTATGTCTCCGTTGGCATCGACATATCGGGCCGAACCTAAGATGTCCTCTGGCTTGATGTAATCGTTTTTCAACATGAAGTTTGCTTCGACCATCGAGATTGTAACATCTGAAGCTCCTGTATCAAAAACGAAATGAAGTGGCAGATTATTGATTGAACACTTCACCTTAGTGACACCGCCCTCTTTAGTAAAAGGTATCTCGACAGTTTCATATACTCCTTCTATTTCCTCGTCCGGGTTTTTTGTATATGAAGGAGCAGCCATTTCCATAGATTCTATGAGGTTCTGAAAAGCCGGCATATCGCGCAGACCGTCAAGGTCATAGTCCGACTTCAGATGTCCCACGTTTTTATATCCTTTGGAAACGGCCTGTTCAAGTGTGCGGACTGCATCGTCGTTTCGTCCGGCACGGGCATAGATACAAACCATGTTATAAAGATTGCCTTTCAAATCCGTTGTATCGTTATCGACTATATACTGCATAGTCTCGATTGCCTTATCATGATTACCGAGACCTGAATATGCAAATGGGGTCCATGACTTACTTGAGAGTACAGAATCCTTTTCTAAGCTTAACACCTGGTTATAGTCAGCGGCAGCCTCTGTGTTCTTTCCGGTCAATCGATAAGCGTCACCTCTTTTTATAAACGGATAGGAAAATTCATTCATAAGAGGGAGTAACACCATAGCTGTATTGTAATCCTCGATAGCCTTTTCAAATTCGCGGGCATTCATAAGGTCATCAGCACGTGAAAGATATGCAAACGGGTATTCGGGATAACGGGCCACGTATCTGCTTCTCTCGGCAATACACTCCTCAAAACGTCCTAATCGTGCCAGAATGTCAGCACGTAAATCTATCACATCATAATCATCGGGATTCATAGCCAATGCCCGGTCGGCATATTCCAGAGCATTGTTACAATCGTTCAGATTCAGATAACACTGCGAGATTTTTTCAAGGAAAATCGAATTTGCATCAAGTGCATTAGCCTGCTTAAAGTAAGAGATAGCTTCGTCATAATCTTCATTTGCTACTGCGAGCACAGCAATACAATAAGGCCAGTACCTGTTTGTCGGCTGTTTCGTCATCTGGACCTTCAGTTTAGGCTTCATTATTGTCACCGCCTCTGCCGGAAGATGCTGCATCAGATAGAAAGCCTTGTCATCACCGTCTATATCAAGAGCCTTGACAATATCAGTAGTAGCTTCATTCCATTTCTTCTGGGCGATATAACTTTCTGCGCGGAACGAATAGCCGGAAGAATATTCCGGAGCGATCTTTATGACATGGTCGAACTGTGCTATCGCATCTTCCCAACGTTGCTCGGCATTAGCATTACGCCCTATACCCATATAACCCTCTACCCCGCCGGGATCAAGTTCATTCATTCGTCTATAATCGGCATCTGCCAAGAGATACTTCTTCTGTTCGTAATAAATCTGACCACGTTTATTATAAAGGACTCTGTCAGATGGATTAATCTTTATGGCCTGTGCAATGTCATTTAAAGCGCTGACGGTATCTTCCATCACGACATAAACTTCTGCACGAGACATAAAGGCTACTGAATTCCAGTCCTTATCTTTTTTAGGCAGATGTTTTATGGCCTCGTTTATTGCTGACAATGCCCTGCCGTACTCTTCATTTCCATATCGCAGAATTGACAGATACACATAAGCATAGCCATTATCAGGATGCTCCGAAATCTCACGGTTGAACCAGTCGAGTGCATCCTGATACTTCTGCTCATTATAAGCCTCTACCCCGCGCGTATAGGCGTATGTATCCGGTTGCTTTACCTTTTTCTCTGTTTTCGCTGTTACCGTAACCGGTATAACTGCTGCCAACAAAAGCAACATCTTCCAAATATAACCTCTCATATTATAACGAATCTATTGGTTATCAAAAGTATTTAATTCGACTTCTTCCATCATTATACTTCAGACTATTCCTATATACCAAAATACCTTCATAAGTAAACGAATAAATTTATCAATAATAATGATATTTCGTTTTGCATAAATAAATTTTTAAGTATTAATAACTTAACCTTTTTATAGATTACGAATGGGAATATAGCCCTCTTTCTCCTATATAGAGCAATAAAATACCTCAAATCTATCTATGTAGATTCAATAACGAAGTGCAAAAATGCCTGAATCTGAATAGCGCTAATATTTTTTTGCGGCGTGAGACTTAATTGCGGATTGGGGATTGGGCTTCACAAAGCCACAGCCCCTCCCCAATCCGCTTTAAGTCGCTCAAAAGGTAACTTTCAACTTGTAATACAAAAAAAGGAGACCGAAGTCTCCCTGAGATTAATTAATTTTGTGTTGCAATGAAATATCATCAATTAACCTCGCAGCAAAGGTCGCAAATTTTCGCCTTACTGCAAAGAAAAAACGAGAGAAAAGTTATCGCCTCCATAGTGGGGTCACGGCTCTTTCATTTAAGATTGGCGACTCCATTCAAAAAAGAAGTTATTTTATAGGGGCTATTTCTCGTATGGAGGGAATTGTTACACATGTTCTATCCCCGAATAAATGTCGGATTCAGAAATGTGGAATGTGATTTTTAGAAATAAATTAATTAGTTGATTATTAAGAAAATAAGTGAATTAAAAATTTGGTCAAGTGACAGATTTTTCGTAACTTTAAAGTTGACTATCAAATAGTTACCGATAAAATTATGACACTTGACCAATATCGTTTGAACGGTTCGTACACGGGCGATTACAGCACAAAAGTAGAAAATAAATTTGATAAGCGATACAGTATTCTTGAGGAACTTGAGGCTTTTGCATCATCGGTTCCGGAATTCCGCAGAACAGACAAAGGCAACATCCGTCACAGACTCGCCGATATAATCATACTTATGATATTGAGCAGGGCCAGCGGATGCGTCGGACGTGCGGATAGCATAGAGTTCGGGCGCCACAATCTCAACAAAATCCGGAGCCTGGGGAGGCCGGATAACGGCGTACCATCGGAATCCACGTTATTTTGGGTGGAGAATGGCATTGATGCTCAGGGCATGGCTGAAAAAATGCGGGATTTTGCCGAGCTTTTCCGTTCAGAGATGTACAAATCCGGAATGGGCAGGGAGATAATCTGCATTGACGGAAAAGCCGAACGCGGCACAGTTCAGGGAAACGGGCGTAATCCGGACATCGTTTCCGCCTATTCATACAATACCGGCATTACACTGGCTACGGAGGCATGTAAGGAAAAAAGCAACGAAATAAAGTCTGTTCCGATTCTTATCGACATGATCGATATCTCCGGAAAAATCGTTACCGCCGATGCCATGTCCATGCAGAAGGATATAATAGACAAAATCAGGAGCAAGGGAGGTGATTTCCTCATAGAGCTCAAAGCCAACCAGCCTTCGTTGCGATATGGTGTCGAGAACAGTCTCAAAAAACACAGGCCGCTGTATAGCTATACGGAAGGTCCGGAGCTCGGACATGGAAGAATCGAGACCGGAACATATCTTATCCATGATGGACTGGATATTATTGCCGAAAAAGATAAATGGGGCGGAAACATGACTATCATAGAGTCCCATGCCGATACAGTCAGGAAATCCACAGGTGTCCACAGTAGCGAGAAAAGACTATATGTGAGCAGTCTTCCGACTGACACCCCGGCCTTGGGAGCCATTGTGCGCAAACACCGGTCGATAGAAAGTATGCATTGGGGACTGGACTTCAATCTGCGTCAGGACCATATAAAGCGTAAATCGGCAAAAGCAGCCCGTAATCCGGACACCATACAGAGAATCGTCCACTCCCTGTTCTCAATCTGGAGAGGCAGACGCAAAAAGCGTTCCGACAAAGCAAAAGGTATAGCCGAACTTATGAGATACATCTCGATGAGTTTTACCAGACTCATGCGTTTCTTAAGTCAAAAATGAATTTTTTAAGATTTTAAAACTAAAATAACTTCCTGAAATACAACCATAAAAATTTATCCGATTCTCAGCGAATCTGGTAAGGAATGTATGGCTCTTAATGACGGCTTAAATGAGAGAGCCGTGATAGTGGGGTGCAGTGAATCAACGCTCAGCCGCGAGATCAGACGTAATTCTACAGACAAGGGCAACTATCTGTAGGACAAGGCTCATGCAAAAGCGATGGAGGGCAGGAAACGTACAACTGCAAATCATGCCAAAGATCCGTGTATTGTCTGGGAAGCCCCGGATCTGCTCAGGGAAGAGGACTGGTCTCCCGAACAGATCTCCAATGACATGAAGAAACGTGGAAAGAAAATATCCCACGAACTCATATACCGTCATATCCGTGCTGATGAAAGCGGGGAACTGGCCTCCCATTGCCGCCACAGGATGAAATACAACCGTCATGGCAGACCCGACCGCACAACCAAAGTAAAGAATATTCCCGACCGCGTAAGCATTCACCAGCGGCCTGTAGAGGCTGACGGTACGAGTTTCGGCGACTGGGAGATGGACACCATCGTGGGTAAGGACGGTAAGGGTGCCATCGTCACCCTTACCGAGAGAAGTACCAATATGATACTTATGGAGAGACTTCCCGAAGGTAAGCATCCGGAGCCTCTGGCAAAAGTAGTGATCAGGTTGCTGTTCCCCTACAGGAAAACAATACGTTCCATAACTACTGACAACGGTTCTGAGTTCTGTGCTCATAAGTTGATTTCAAAGGCATTGCTACCTAAAGGTACAAAAGATCCGAATCTGGTATTCTTTGCCGACTCTTATTCCTCATGGCAGAAAGGAGCAATCGAGAATGCCAATAAGCTTATACGCCAGTATATCCCAAAAGGCACTGACTTCTCCACCTTAACGGATGCTTTTATACGCAGAATTCAGCATAAAATTAACCGCAGACCACGAAAAAAACTCAATTTTGAATCCCCAAAAAAGGTTTTCTTCCGGCTAATCGCTAATTTTGCAGTTGCCAGTTGAGAGTAGTTGGGAAAATATATCTCCCGAACTGATCTACCGTTATATCCGTGCCGATGAAAGTGGAGAACTGGCATCCCATTGCCGCCATAAGATGAAATATAACAGACACGGACGTCCCGACCGCACT
>CAMWVA010000084.1 GCA_947177575.1 uncultured Porphyromonadaceae bacterium
TAAAAAAACAAATAAAAGCAATTTGTGAACTGGTTAGAGAGAATCCTTATATAACATATAACGAATTTATGGAGAAATTAAATATAGGATATTCCTCTGTGTATGAAAGAGTAAAGATGTTAAAGCAACAGGGTATATTAATCAGAAACGGCGGATTATATGGTGGAAGCTGGGAAATTAATGAAGAACTTTATTCTCAGCTTTATTTATCATCCTAAACAACTATCTAAAAATACCGTTGCCATACGCAGCATTCTCGGTGAGCGAAGCGAAATACTGTATCGTTACAGACCGAAAATAATTTTAACCGTACTAAAACTTTTTCAGCTCCGAAGATGTTATAAATACAGAAAACAGATTGATAGGAAAGTCAACAGTTTTCTTCGTTTCATGATGTTAGGTTAGTTAGAAAGTATTATGGAAAACACATAAGGCGCCAATCCGTGAGGACAGGCGCCTTAATTATTTGAAAAGTGTACTGGTTATGTTGTCACTATTTAAGGATAGTATAGTTGGTGATGACAATAGGATTTATTTCACCAACACTTTAACAGCAGATGTAGATGTCTTTACTATATAGAGACCAGGGGCAAGATTTTCTTTTCCGGTCTGCTGACCTGCTATGTTGAAGATAGTGGCATCAGCGGGAGCCGAAATAAAGCCTTTTCCAGCATGTATCTGTAAGGCGTCAGAATCAATACTGCTGACTATAGTGGGGTCTGAGAAGTCGGTTATATATTCACCTAAATTGCCTGACCATTCTCCGGTGAGTTTATTACCTTCAGCGGAGATGAGGTCAAATACGATAGTATAATCGTTTTCACTATTCTTAGTCACAGTAATTGTTCCATCCATTGCAAGGGCTACTTTGGTTGAGCCATCCTCCTCATAAATTGTAAGAGCTGTTCCTAATGCTGCGTAGTAGCCGCTAAAGATTTCATACCATATTCCCTGCATATAGTGAGCTGGTAATGGACCGCCCATAAATACATCAGTAGGACTGAATTCTCCTACAAGATTATCAAGGTTCATAGGTGCATGGTCTTCGGTGAATAGTTCCACGTTGAACAGTTGTCCGGCAGCTACAATAAAACCGTCTTCGTCAAGCATATCATCACTGTAAAAGGCTATGCTGAAATCCCCGTCTGAATATCTTCCTGAAGCATTGGGAATATCCATCACAATATCACCATCAATGGGAGTATAAGCATTGATATCAACGTACGGTACTTCTCCGTTATAGCTGGCAGTACAAGTTTGTTCATCAATCGGTTCGTAGTCGGAATTATATAATACACCCTCCATTGTGAAATTGATTGAGTATCCTTCGTCAGAATTCTCAATAGTCAGGGTACCGGCTGTAGGCGTATAGATATATCCTACAAGAGAAGACGGCTCATCCGGGTGTGGAAATACATCCATATATTCCGAGTCCGATGCAGAAATTGTTCCTGCTATAAAGTCATCATTTACAGTATAGACACCTGTCGGTAACACAGGATTGGCAGAATCTGTCTGTTCACCGATGAAAAATATACGTACCATCTGACCCTCATGAGTCGGATTTCCATTATTTATTCCTGCTGATGAAAGGAACAGATAGTATCCTCCGGTTCCGTTTTCCAGTATATCTCCGTAGTAGTAGAAGGATGCTTCAGTGGCTACGCAGTTAGTATCAGGCTCATCAATAGAACGAGTATGGATTGCCTGACCCACAGAGGGAAGTTTCACATCTTCAAGCGTGACCTTAGCTGGCGTAGTCACATTCTTCCACGCGCCACAGAAAGATGTGGGCGACACAGGCTCAGTTGCCATTGAGGTAAGACTCATTGCAAGAGCTGCCGCAAAAAAGTAGAATTTCATAATAAGAATAATCTTTGGTTATTATTTAGTTTTGTTTCAAGATAACTTAGATAATGTGGAATAAGGCGCCGATCCGTGAGGACAGGCGCCTTTAATTTCAGAGGTAAAGTGTTACTTTGCGTCGATGTCGTGCAGGAGCGAGCGCACGGCGGTTTCGAGCTGGGTATCGATACCGCGTACTACGTCGGCAGGGTCGTTTGCGACACGGATATCGGGCTCGAGCTGGCTGTTTTCAAGCACTGTGCCTTCAGCTGTGCGGAAAGCAACGACCGGTACACCGAACAGCAACGAGGGGTCCTGAAGGTCTATCCAGTTGACACTTGACATAGTACCGGGTACGGGCATACCTACAAGTTTGCCAAGTTTTTTCTTCTTATAGACCCAAGGAGTACCGTGAGCATTACTGTAGTTAGCCTCGCAGATAAGCATCACACTGGGTTTGTTCCAGCGGCGCGACGGCATCTCAGATGACTTCTTGCCATGTATTTCCTGTGTCAGATATTTCTCACCGCTAAATAGCACCTCTATATCCTCGTGCAGGCGTCCTCCGCCATTCCAACGTGTGTCGATTACAATACCTTCACGGTCAGCATATTCACCTAATACTTTGGCATAGACCTTACGGAAACTGTCATCAGTCATATTCTGTATATGTACATAACCGAGACGACCGCCTGACAGACTGTCTACAGCCTGTTCACGACTCTTTACCCAACGGTCATAAAGCATCTCGCCGACAGCACCCGAACTGATAGGGAGCACTACCTCTTCCCATGTCTGTCCAGTAGCTGGGTCACGTAAGGCAACCAGAGTTTTGCGTCGTGTCAGACCGTTGAGTACCTGGGCCCAATCTGTATCAGCACCGATAGCAGTACCGTTGATAGCAGTCACCACGTGACCGGGACGTACACGTGTGGTAGCACGGTCAAAAGGTCCGCCGGTAAGTATCTCTTCAATCAGAAGTCCGTCACCGTTATGTGAAAGGTCATACAGCAGACCGAGCGAAGCAGTCGGTTCTTTAGCACCCGGAGCGAAATAACGGCCACCGGAGTGTGACACATTCAGTTCACCGAGAAGTTCACTCAACAGGTCAGCAAAAGCCTGATTCTCGTTGATATGAGGCAGGAAACGACGGTAATTTTCAACGTATGTATCCCAGTCTATAGGCATTTCAGGCAGATAGAAACGCTCACGTGCCTCGTTAGCTACATAGTCGAGCATAGCCTCACGCTCCTTAGCCCGATCAAGGCGTATCGAACCCGATGTACCGACAGGTTTAACCTCACCCGACTTAGGATTGAACTTCTTTACCTGTCCGCTTACAAGGAAGATATTACCGTCCTTATCTGTAGCTATCCCTGTGGGGTCAGCATCAAGTTTCTTTACCATTGACACATCACCCTTACGGAGGTCTTTCTTCCACATATCATAGCCCTCTTCAAAAGCAGCTAAGTAATAGAGAGTTTCACCGTCCTGCGAAACAACAAAGTCACTTATCTCGGCAGAAGCAGGTGTCAGACGTACTATACGGTCTTCCAGACCATCACGCTCAACCACTAATCCTTTCTTATTCTCAGATTCGGCCGCAGCATCTTTATCTTTGTCTTTTTTACCCTTCTTACCTTTCTTAGACTTTTTATCGTCTTTACCATCATCTTTCTTAGCGTCTTTCTTCTGCTGTTCCTCTACCTCTTTCTGAAGTTCATAATCTTCAGGCGACAGTCTGAAACGGTCGTATGCCTCCTTGTTAAGGAAGGCCATCATGACGTCGAACTGTGAACCCCACGAAGCATGATTACGCATACCGTAACGTTCGGAAGCAAAGATAACAGCATTACCGTCAGGAGTAAAGCGCGGATTCTGGTCAAAATAACCGGTTACGGTCACAGGTACAAATTCACCGGTCTCGGTATCTACTATAGCAATATCGCTATACGGGTCACGCGACGGATTAGTTACTTCGAGTGTGAGCCAGCGGCTGTCAGGTGCCCAATTGACATTAAAACCACCGCTACGGTAATTGGTAATAGCGTGGCCGTCAAGAGCCCGTACGGACTTAGTGGCAAGATCCATTACCATGAGCTTGGTACGGTCCTGCACAAAAGCCATTTTTTTACCGTCGGGAGATACAGAAGGATAACTGCGTTCAATACCGTCGTCCGGGAATAAAGCTACTTCTTCAATAGAAGTGGCATTCGAGAAATTCGGATCTTCCGAACGTGCTATCGAAGCTTTATAAATATTGGAACGGCCGGAGCGCAACGAACCGTAATAGAGAGTACGTCCGTCACTACCCCAAGAAAGGCCCTGTTCACCGGCAGCAGTATCTGTGATACGCCGTGTGGAATTATGTTCGGTCGAAGTTACCATTACCTCACCACGTGTCACATACGCTACCTGTTTACCGTCAGGTGAAGGCATAGCCTCAGAAACACGGCTGAAAGCGATACGTTCGGGTTCCTCTATATCGGTTTCTATGACATTTACCGCTAACGGTGCCGCTTTACTGCCGGGACGCATGGTGTACAGTTCGCCGTTGTAAGTAAAGGCTAACATACCGTTGGCACCGGCACTGAGGAAACGTACCGGATGATCAGTGAAATCCGTCATAGCCTTAGGCGTCGTACCAGCCGGAGCATCAAGAGCCTGTGCGTAGACATTCATCGAACCGCCGTCACGCTCGCTGAGAAAATATACAGTCATTCCGTCAGGCGACAGTGCCGGACTACGGTCCTCACCGGCATGGGCCGTAATATTACGGTGACTTCCATCAGCCGGGTTATAGCGCCATATATCACGTGTCACAGACGAAGTATGGTGTTTACGCCATTTATCTTCAAGACCCTTAACGTCCTCGTATAGAAAACCGCCGTCAGGTAACATCGCTACGCTGACCGCCGGAGTACCTAATACCTGCGTTATACGACCTCCTTCCACAGGCACTGAATACAGCTCACTGAGCGAACGCATAGGAGCCAATACGCTTGCCGCAGGATCCTGTATAACGGCTGAAAACAGCACACTGCTGCCGTCAGGAGTAAACGCTTCAGGAGTTTCGGCAGCAGAGTTATATGTAAGGCGGCGCGGACTTCCGCCGTCAGCCGACATAATATAAATATCACGGCCGCCGTTGCGATCGGAAGCAAATGCTATAGACTTACTGTCAGGAGCCCATACCGGTGCGGAACTGTGAGCGTCAGACGATGTAAGACGCCGAGCCTGCCCACCGCCCGAAGGCACCGTATAGATATCGCCCTTGTACACAAAGGCTATCGCACTGCCGTCAGGAGAAATGCGCACATCGCGCACCCACAGCGGCGTCACGGCCGAAGCCGCAGCACTGGCCGCACACAGAGCGGCCGTCATCAAAGTCTTTTTCATGCGTATAGGTTTAGTTGTTTTTTCTTCTCATACGAGTGCTCCGCAAGGTGTCCTGACACATGCAAAAGCATTATAAATCTACTTTTAAGGGTAGTTGACTGCAAATTTAAGAATTTTTCATTAACTTCGCATCATAGTAGCCGACTTGTCTTATCAGCACGGCTTACTTCCCTGTTGTTCTTAACCGCTCTATGAAAAGAATCGCTATACTGGCTTCGGCCGACGGCCTGAATGCCGACCGCCTCGTAGAAGAATTTCACGACGGCAACCGTGTGCGCATTGACATTGTGCTGACCGATCACGAAGATGCCGGGGTTATCAAACGTCTCGAACACCGAGGCGTACCTGTGACATTCTTCCCACGGAAGGTATGGGATGAGCAACCGGTGCAGATAACGGAACTGCTGAAAGCACGCGAAATAGACCTTGTGGTGCTCGACGGTTTCAGTCAGCCTGTGCCCGAGCTTATGGCCTCACGTTTCGCCGGACGTCTGCTTAAGGTTGAAGTGACACATACCGGACCGGACACTCTGACACTTACCGCTTCCCTTTCTGACGATGAAGCCGGTATGATAATTGACGAAGTATTCAACACAGCAGATGACAAACGTGCCGAAACAGACCTTGTGGCCGAATTCTACCGCAAAGCTGTCTATGAAGCTCTTCACAAACTTCCGGTAGCCAATAATACAGATACTAAGACAGAGTCTGTATCCGATACACAGGTACCTCCACCGGTACCTGTCTCAACAGACCGCGAATGGGCTGACCGCCTCGGCGTACAATATAATCCTGAAAAAGTTGCTGAGGTGCCGCCGCCTGTGCCTGTCGGACACGTCAGAACATACGTAACACAGCAGAACCCGCAGCAACCTGCTCCGCAGTCGCCGCAGTCGCCACAGGATATGCCGCCTATGCCCCCTACCTATCTTTTGTGGTCAGTACTGGCTCTGGTGCTTTGCTGTATGATTCCCGGTATAGTAGCTGTTATATTCTCGGCTCAGGTAAGTTCGCGTTATTATCGTGGCGACATAGAAGGCAGCCGTCGCGCTTCACGTATGGCTGAAATATGGATTATCGTGTCATTTGTGTTAGGTGTGCTATCAGCCACTCTATACTTACCTATGATGCTTATAAGATGATTAACAGGCAGGCATGACTTCCGTAAAACCAAGCGTGAGGACAGTCGTCATTATCGGGGCCATACTGTTAGCAGGGATAATGTACTATATAGCTGACCCTATTAAATCTCCTTTCATGCCTCGCTGTATATTCCATACCATAACAGGTCTTCAATGTCCCGGCTGCGGCAGCCAGAGATTAATACACGCTTTGCTACACGCCGACTTTGCCGGAGCATGGCGTGCCAATGCTCTGCTACTGCTCATGCTACCCTACATTCTGCTGCTAACCGCTGCCGAATTATGGCCTGCACGCCTACCTCGTCTGCATAATGTCCTGCACTCCACAGTTGCAATTATCGCTGTGGCAGCCGTCATATCCGGCTGGTTTATCTTACGTAATTTCGTCTTTCCCGGTCTGTGACAACAGTCAGGGAACTATAAAGCTGTTTTAGTTTCCGGTTTAATTTCTGAGTCAATTATGGAGTCGATTTTCTCACCTGAAATCTTCGACACCGTTTTAGGTGTGATGATTGCCCTAGCTGTAGTGGTATTTTTTGCTCTACATAAAATAACAGCCGGTTATGGTATGATGTACAACAGAAAATGGGGACCTACAATTGACAACCGTGCGGGATGGGTAATCATGGAAGCACCGGTATTCTTTGCTATGCTGTTTCTCTGGCTCCTAAGTCCGCGCCGTACAGAAGCCGCACCGGCAGTCATGGCCTGTATGTTTCTGTATCACTATTTCCAGCGTTCGTTTATTTTTCCTATGCTTATCAAAGGGCATAGCCGTATGCCGTGGGCTATAATATTGTGCGGAATAATCTTCAACCTCGTCAATGCCTATATGATAGGCGGCTGGCTGTTTTATGTAAGTGCCCCCGGCACATACCCTGACAGTTGGTTCTTCAGTCCATGTTTTATTATAGGAACACTGATCTTTATAGCCGGTAATATCATAAATCTACATTCCGACTATATAATACGTCATCTACGCCGTCCGGGCGACACACGGCATTATATACCACGCGGAGGAATGTTCCGATATGTCACTTCCGCCAATTACTTCGGTGAACTTGTCGAATGGACCGGTTACGCCATACTCACATGGTCGCTTCCGGCAGCTGTGTTCGTACTATGGACTTTTGCCAATCTCGCCCCACGCGCACGTTCGCTTCACGCACGTTACGTAAACGAATTCGGTGGTGAATATACAGCTTTGCACAGACGCTATATAATACCTTTTATCTACTGAGTACGGCACTCTGAAACTGCCGAGAACATCCTAACACAATGAAACTCTTCACTCCTGCCAGTATAGGACCCGTTACCCTTCGTAACCGAACCATACGTTCGGCTGCCTTCGAAGGTATGGGTCGTAATAACGGACCTACCGAACAATTGCGCGATTATCACTGGGCGGTAGCCGACGGCGGTGTCGGAATGACGACGCTCGCATACGCCGGAGTCTGCCGTTCCGCACTGTCATTCGATACGCAGTTATGGCTGCGTCCGGCTATAATCAAGCCGTTGCGCGAAATCACCGACGGTATACATGCACGTGGCGCCAAAGCTTCGATACAGATAGGTCATTGCGGTAACATGACCCACATCAAGACTGCCGGAGGTATTCCTGTAGGCGCTTCGACAGGCTTTAATCTTTATTCACCTACGATAGTTCGCGGTCTGCGTCCTGACGAGTTAGCTTCAATAGCACGTGATTTCGGCGATGCCGTACGTATAGCACGCGATGCCGGATTTGACTGTGTCGAAGTCCATGCCGGACACGGTTATCTCATCTCACAGTTTCTGTCACCTTATACCAACCGTCGTCATGACTGTTTCGGAGGCTCACTCGGCAACCGTATGCGACTGCTGCGTATGTGCATGGAAGAGGTTATGATGGCTGCTGACAACGATATGGGAGTTATCGTCAAGACTAATATGCGTGATGGTTTTAAAGGCGGTATGGAGATTGACGAATGTTTGAAGGTAGCACGCGAAATAGAACGTCTTGGAGCACATGCAATAGTGTTGTCAGGAGGGTTCGTAAGTAAAGCACCTATGTATGTGATGCGCGGCGAAATGCCGATACACTCCATGACACACTACATGAAGCAGCTGTGGCTGAAGTACGGAGTACGACTGTGCGGAAAGATGATGATAAAAACCGAACCTTTCAGAGAACTTTATTTCCTTGATGATGCTCGTCGCTTCAGAGCCGAACTGAAACTGCCGCTTATTTATGTCGGAGGTGTCGTGGGACGCGAGACAGCTGACCGCGTTATGAACGAAGGATTCGATTTTGTACAGATAGGCCGGGCTTTAGTACATGATACCGATTTTGTACGCCGTATGCAGGAGGAGCCATGTCACCACAGCGGTTGTGAACATATCAACTACTGTATCGCCCGAATGTACTCAAAGGATATGGTTTGCCACCGCAACATAGATGAGTCAGAACTGACACCCGAAATACACAAAGAGATTGAACGCATCAGATCTTCGGCGCGCCATGGCTAAAAATATGACTGACCTTCACGGTCATACCGCAGTAGTGACCGGAGCCAGCAGCGGTATCGGTCTGCAGTTCTGTCATCGTCTGGCTGAACGTGGTTGCAATCTTATTATGATAAGCAATGAGGCCGAAGCACTGAAACAGACTGCTGCCGGTCTATCCGACTATTACGGAGTAACGGCCCGGTCTTTCTGTCTTGACCTTACAGTAGCCGATGCAGCTGCACAGATAGAGCGCTATCTTGATATGAATGCTCCGGATGCAGATATAATGATTAATAATGCCGGCATATTCTCGTTCCGCCCTTTAACCGATATGCTACCTCAGCGTACCAACTGTTTTATAGACCTGCATGTACGTGCTGTCACAGACCTGAGCCGACTGATGACCTCACGCTGGAAGCAGCGCGGCTGTCGTGGCTGGCTACTCAACATGTCGTCTATGTCATGCTGGATGCCTATGCCAGGGTTGTCTATGTACGCGGCTACCAAGGCCTATATACGGGTACTGACACGTTCGCTTCACTACGAAATGCGCGATTATGGTATCTCGGTATGCGTAGCCTGTCCCGGCGGCATAGCTACCGATCTGTTCGGACTGCCACCGAAACTTCAGCGTCTCGCCGTGCGTATCGGTGCTCTCGATACTCCCGAAGCCTTCACACGCAAAGCCTTACGGCGTCTTTTCGCCGGACGTCAACAATACATTAACGGCTTGCTGAATCGTCTCTCTATCCTCGCTGTCGGCATCACCCCTACCCCCGTACGTATGCTGGTAAAACACCGTCTGCTTGACCGTGGTATTACCCGCTGACAGGTTTATTTATGAGAGCTGTTCCCATTTCCATGATTCTATGTTGCGGGTCCGGGAAGAGAAATTGATACCTACAAGAATTATAGGAAGTCCGCGACGTTCAAATGGAAGTGAGTAATGTTTATGCTGTATCTGTTCAAGAGCTTCTTCAGCGGAACGGTCAAGTTTCAACTCGATTATGTAGATATAATCCAGACACTCTATGAGTACATCCATTCGCCCGTCAGATGTTTCGACTTCAACCGAGACTTTTGCTCCGATAAGAGTGAACAGAATATAAAGATTGTTTTCGTAATATATTTCAGGCATCTTCTTTGTCAGACGGCTACCTATACCGGCAAGAAATGACTGAAGCAGACGTAGCATAGCATCGGTTTCACCGGCTTCAGCCAACTGCTGTAGACGATATAGGTCGGAGGTCAGACGTCTCTCGTCATATCTGCTTGCAAACGGAATCAAACCGTACATTATGCCTTCGAGCACTTCACGGTTGGGTACGCCAAGACGGAAAGTACGTCCGTATCTATCACCATCCTTTATTGTGAGATACCCAGTTTGAAACAGTAGCGGGATAAGACCCATATCTCCGTTTTCAGAAGCACCGAGTTGATCACGGCGCAATATAGGTGAAAGTACGTCGCGCAGCGGTTCGGTATCGGCAAGCCGGCTGACAGCTTTCCAGAGAAATTCAGCTCTTCCGCCGCTCTCGTTCCAATATGGCTGTAGATTTCCGCTTTGGAGCGCCTGTAACAGACTGAAAGGATTGTAGATATCCGGTGAGAACACAGCGAAATGATAGCCGTCATACATATTCTTCAGTTCTTCAAGTGCTCTGTCATAACTGTAGTTGTAGAATTCAGCTATCTTTCTTATACCTTCGGTACATTCATTTTCAAGTTCATGCTGTGTAATACCGCATATTGTGGCATATCCCGGTTCAAGAGTCAGATCTTTCAGATTATTCAGACCGCTGAAAACAGACATTTTACTAAACCGTGTGATACCCGTAAGGAAACAGAAGCGTATATTTTCCGACTCGGCTTTGAGTACAGAGTATATACCTTTGAGTATTACGCGCATTCGTTCGTGTGTTTCCGGATTACCGAGAGTGGAGATCATTGGATTGTCATATTCATCGATAAGAATTACCGCTTTTCTGCCCGTCTTTTCGTAAGCACGTTGTATAACGCCGGCGAAACGTTCTGCCACAGTTGTTTCAGTATCCCGATGACCGTAATCATCCTCCATATAACTTATGCGGTTATTAAGAAGTGCCATGAGATCGTCGGGATTGGTCATGTCTCCTATAGAAAGGTCAAGACGAAACACGGGGTATTTGACCCATTCTTTCTCTAATTCGGATATAGCGAGTCCGTCAAAAAGATACCGCTGACCTTTGAAGTAAGCTTCGAGCGTGGATACAAGCAAACTCTTGCCGAACCGGCGTGGCCGACTCAGAAAGCAGTAGGTAGCATGATGTGCCAATCTATAAACTACATCGGTTTTATCTACATAAAAGAATCCGTCTTCGCGTATCTTACGGAAGCTGGCATCACCGATAGGATATTTCACTTCTGTCATGGTCGAATTTTAATCAGGTGTAATTACAAGATGCAAATATAGGCAAATTCCGTTATTTCATAAAATAAAGTTAGATCCGTTATTATTTTTTATCTTACAGCAATCTTGCTGACCGACATAAACGTTCCACGAGGTTCTCCGCAGTATCTTTTTCATGAAACGGACTTTTTTAGGTCGTCTCAACCCTAAAACACCCTCAAAAACATCCCTTTTAACACTTCTGACGACCTTTTTAGGGTCGTTTCAGGAAGTTTTACATTTTTCTAATGCTTCGATAAGAAGATACATATTGGTAGACGGGTTATCTGGCCATGATAGTTTTTTCGAACGTATTATCGCATCTTTACAGCCGTGGATAAGTCCATTAGACTGCTCATTACTCAATGATCCTTTAGTATATGCTTTCCATATAGTATGACATGAAGTTAATAGTCTCACAGCATTATCTGATAAAAGATGTGATGTATGAGATTTATAATGTAAGATATACCATAATTCTATACACGGATTACTTAGAATCATGGACCCTTGAAGAGATTTTAATTTTTCTACAATATGTTCAATATCTGCATCATATATGTAAAAGACCTTATATTCGTCATTATCGGTCAGATCAAGTTCTTTTATATATTGATTCACTAAACGGGAGTTGATTTTATTCCCACTTACCTTAGTCTTAATAGTTATTGGCAATCTGTAGTAATGCTTCAATGCTTCAACATAGGTCTTTTCAGTTTCACCTTCGCATACGACAAGAAATACACACCGTGGAATACGTTTTTTCTTAAATCTTCTTTCTCTCATCTCCGGAGTCTGTTGAAGTGAAAATATGTTTACTGTTACCGATATAAGGTATACCATCAAAACGGCCCTGAAGATATGCTTTTTGGATATTCATATCTACTCTTAAGCCTTCGTAATCAGAAAGAGGAATAAACTCAGAATTTCCATGCTTATCTTTAGTAACAAATACTATCTGTTCCCGTCGCAATGCAGACGTATTTATCAATGCTGGATTATGACTCGTAAAAACCAATTGTGCACCATGTGAATCACGTACCACATCTAACAAAAACTCCGCAAGAAAAAGATGTAATCGCAAATCAAACTCATCAAAAAAAATTGCGGCTTTCTCTGTAACCTTATCAAGCATCATCAAAAGAATCCAAAGAAGTCGTTTAGTACCATCAGATTCTTCTCTTTCAAAATCAAACGGAATTTTCGGGTCTTCTCTATGGAAACTTTCCAACTTAAACTGACCAGGTATATACTCTTTCAGACGAATATCTACAATATCACTATCACTCACTTCAAAAGCCCTTAGGAGAATTTGTTTGACAGAATCAAAGTTCTTCGGAGTAAGTGAAAAAACATTTTTATCACCAAGACCAATAACCATCTTTTGCAAGAAAAATCTATATACTATCTGAGCAATCGGACGGTTCATAGAACTTGCCCGACTTAAGAAGAGAGTATTGAGGCCTGTATTAGCTTCAATTTCCTTAGGACGATGTATAAGACCCTTACCATAAGTATATACCGATGAATTTTCTCGGGTAAATATCTTTGCCTTGCGCTTATTAGGATAATAATATAATGATTCTCTTATGATTTTTCCATCACACAATTCAAATGAATATTCATACTCAATTCCTTCTGTGACAAAATCAATATAAAATTCTGAAGATTTATCAGAATCAAATTTGAATGGTTCAAAATCCAATATATTACCCTCATTATTCAGATGAGATGTCAGCACAAAATTACGACAAAAGTCAACTCCTTTTATCAGATTAGATTTCCCGGCAGCATTACCACCAAAAAGACCTATTATATTGACGAAATAATCACCGGAAAATTCTATCAGATTTTCCGGCAGATAATTCTTTTCTTTTCGTGAACCCGAATCAACAGTGAAATCCAACACTGCTTCATCTCGAAGAGAATAAAAATTTTTGAGTTTCAGAGCTATTATCATTACTAATATTTATTTTGTGCAAAAATAGTAAAAATCGTTTTCTGACTCATTTCTGAAAAACCTATTTTTTCATGAGATGGACTTTTTTAGGTCGTCTCAACCCTAAAATACCCTCAAAAACACCCCTTTTAACACTTCTGACGACCTTTTTTGGGTCGTTTCAGGAAGTTTTACATTTTTATAATGCTTCGATAAGAATATATATTCTGACTGAGCTTTTTCGTGTTCCTAAAGTTTAATTTGGATTAAAAGTAAACATACTTTTAATTTCTTAGCTGAGAAATTAATAAATTTGCATAATTCATTATCAAAATAATGATACTCTCTATGAATCATTATAAAACATATTAAATACGATGGAAAGAACCGGAAAAATATATGCGATTGGTGAACAGTCATTTCCGTCGCTACGCGAGGCAGGGGCACTCTATGTTGACAAGACAATGTATATCTATCGAATGGTGTCCTCAAAAAGCAAATACTATTTCCTTGCCAGGCCGAGACGGTTTGGTAAAAGCCTGTTTCTTTCCACTCTCAAAAGTTTTTTGAGGGCAAACGAGAGCTGTTTAAAGGATTATATATCGATTCAACCGACTGGAACTGGGAGGAATATCCGGTGCTAAGGATTGACTTAAACAAAAAACGATATGTTGAGATGGGAGGATTGGCCCCGGTACTTGACGACATGTTCATCCAGCATATATTAATATGCCCAGCCACTATACGCACGTTTACATTAATCAGTTTATCAAGGATCTCTTGCGCGGTCAGCCCGATGAATTTATGAAACGTTTGCGTAGTTTCTTCGCCGCTATCCCTTATGATATGGAAATGGGAAATGAGCGTAATTTTCATAATGCCTTATATGTCTTTATAACATTATTGGGTTTGAAAGTAAAAACCGAGGTAAAGACATCGTCAGGAAGGATTGAC
>CAMWVA010000085.1 GCA_947177575.1 uncultured Porphyromonadaceae bacterium
TCTTCAAAAGCGAAATTACAAAAAACTCTCCAAATCCCCAACCTCCCCCTGCTGTGCTTCGCGAAGCTGCTCTTCCGTGTCTCGCGAAGCTGCTTTCCTTGTGTCTCGCGAAGCTGCTCTCCCGTGTCTCGCGAAGCTGGTTGCCGCTCGGAGCTCTGCCTATAGCCGCCTTCAGTGTCTTCTGTTTCTCGCGAAGCTGCTCTCCCATGTCTCGCGAAGCTGGTTGCCGCTCGGAGCTCTGCTCCGTAGGTAATCAGTTAAACTTCCTCCCTCCTCCTATATCCTAATATCAAGCGCCCCCTGCTTCCAACCCCGCTTCCCTATGACAGAATATTATATAAAAGTCGGCATAAAGACCGATGGTATCCCGATTTTGAAGCGCCATAAAGATTATACGCTTGTAAGCAATATGCTTATCGGCGACGGTTTCCATTGGCAACGTGTCATATCAGCCCATCTGCCGGGTGAAGTAAGTCTTTACAATTCCTCTGACCACTACAGGAAAGCTGATTCAGACCCTACAGAAACTGACCAACACATCATGTTAATAAACCGCCTGCCGCTTGAAAGCTATCTGGAATGTGTGGTAGGTAGTGAGATGAATCCTTCTGCTCCGATAGAATTTCTTAAGGCCCACGCAGTTATATCGCGTAGCTGGGCTTTAGGTAAAGTGCTCGGCGCTCATTCGTGTGACTGCGAAGGATATAAGAATACTTCTGACTGTCTTATTGGCTGGGATGATACAGCCGGCCATCACGGTTTTGACGTGTGTTCAGACGACCATTGTCAGCGTTATCAGGGTGTACAACCGATTGCTCCGATAGCTTTACAGGCTATACGTGATACCGTTGGCGAAGTCCTGACGACACCCGACGGTAGTTTGGTTGATGCCCGTTTCTCTAAATGCTGCGGTGGCCGCACCGAGGTCTTCAGCACTTGCTGGCAATCCCGTTCTGTGAATTGTCTGGAAAGTTTTGATGACCCTTGGTGTGATCTCTCCGGTCTTTCCGCTGACCGACGCCATCAGCTTTTATCTTCAATACTTAAAGATTACGATCTTATCACTGAAGGTTATGGCTATCGTTGGCAAACCGAAATACCGAAAACAACCGTAAAAGAGAATCTGTTTCAGCGTTTCGGACGCGATATCGGCGAAATACTGAGTCTCGAACCTTTGCATCGTGGTCCCTCCGGTCGTATAGACCTTTTGCGTATTCACGGTACTAATGATACTCTCGACCTCGGTAAAGAACTCTGGATACGTCGTCTGCTCTCTCCAAGTCATCTCTATTCCTCAGCTTTTGATATAGAGGATCTTGGTGTTTCCTTTCGTCTCACCGGGCGTGGCTGGGGACACGGTGTCGGTCTCTGTCAGATAGGCGCAGCTAACATGGCTTTACATGGATATGATTACCGCAATATTCTGTCTTTCTATTACCCTGGAGCCGCGATTACTTCAATCTGATTTTTAACAAACAGAAGGACGTCCGCAATCATAATTATGCAGACGTCCTTCACATTATATTTTTGTTTATTTCTCAGTTATCATCATTTGATGAGTACTTTCTTTCCGTTACGGATATATATACCAGGCTGGAGGTCATCAGGATTAAGGCGCATACCGTGTATATTGTAGACAGGAGCATTATTGTCATACTCGGAAGGCAGAGTAGTCACATTGGTAACAGTCGGATTTATATCAATAGTGATAGGTTCGTTAGAATGACCGCTGTAATAGTCGTCGCCAGCCCACTCTGGAGTGCCTATAGCACCTTTCCACAATGAAACGGTATAAGTCTCCGATTGATTGAAGTCAATGTTACGTATACCAACCATAACTACTGATGGGTTGTCTTCTACTACACCTATATTCACCTGCGAATCGTCAAGACGGTTACCTTCGCCGTACCATACACTGCAAAGGTTCTGGACATTGGCATTGGTGACTACAGGCTGCCCGAAGTCCATGTATAACTGCATTTCAAGCTGTTTCTTGCCGTTAACGCGGATTTCGTTGACCTCGCTGTAGTATGACAGAGGAACCAGATCATATTGGGTGAAATTTTCACGAGGTTCACCTGCCAGTTTCCACGGATTAAAATCGTAACGGAGTTCAGGGTTGGCACGGCCTCCTGTATAGTCTGCATAGTACCATGTCGGGTCTCCCATCAAACCTTCAGGTATCACAAGAGTATAATCGGCATCGACATATTTATTCAGACCGTTAACACCGAAATAGAACATGGAATAGTTAGAAGCCGGACCGCTGAAGTCTCGTTTCCAGTTCTCTACTACGTTACCTTCGGCATCAAGAAGGTAGCATTGTGAGCCGAAACCACCTACCCACCATACTTCATCGGGAAAGAGGACCTCGATTCTCACCTGTGTTGTGAGCTCGTCAGTATCATTATCAATCAGCTCCTGAAAGATAATCTGTTCTACAGTTGGCACAAAGTCATAGACAGTCTCCTGTGCCGTAGCCTGAAAGGCCGTGCTGCCTAAAACAGCAGCCATTGCAAAAGTAAATAATTTACTCATGGGCAATACGTAGGGGTAATCCTCAAAATTCATAAATTACCGTTCCGGGAGGGATTATCCCGTTATTCTCTCGGCTCGGTATATTCGTTAAACGATAGCAAAATTAATTAAAATATTTTAAAGAGACAACATTTGGATAGTCTTTTTATATAAGGGCCAGATTTCTTATTGATATAGAATACTTTATTATCTGTAAATTTATGACCTTATTACTACTTAACTGTAAAATGGTGTATTAGATTTGCGTATATTAACTAAATTGTCTATTTTTGCGCTTATAATGTATGTAAGGGAAGATTTAATGTGCATTTTGTCGTTATTTATTTCCATATCTGTTTTAACTAATAATAGCATATATGAAGCATTTCTACCTTTTATTAACCACCCTGTCGGTCTCTGCCGCTTTGAACGTTCAGGCAGAACTGAATACAGGTATTAATCCCGGACAGTACGGGTCATTTAAATCAGCGTCTGAATCCGTACGTACAGGTTTGCCGGTCAAAGTGCAGGCTTCTGTTGAACGTACAGGTGCAACATCACAGCGACGTGTTCATGCGTATGCCAATGACGGTAATGCTGAGGTTGACAAGCTCGGTAAGCTTACACTTGTGGAATCGGAAGATTTCTCACTGCTGACGGCCGGCGAAGAAGGTAATCCGGATCTGACAATTGACCTTCAGATTTCGGAATGGCTTACTGACCCGGAGACCGGTATGATACTGTTTGATGAATATAATAATCCTATGCCGAATCCGGACTTTCATTATCCTTGGGATAATTTTAAGAAGGAGTATCTGACAAGTGAGTTAGGTTGGGGTGTAGGTAACGGCTATCCTGCCGGCGGTATGCTTTATTTCCCGTTTGATAGGAATAATACTCAAGGTCACATCAGTACTCCATGGCTTGATCTTTCGGCTAACGGTGGTACTTTTGTACTTGAATTCAGAATCCGTCTTGCTCAGGAACCTTCTACAACAGACGAAATTACCTCTATGTTGCTTGTCGAAACAGCCGAGACTAACCACATGGCGCCGACATGGGATATGTATGAGGAAACGTTTATGGATTATGAACACCTGTCAACAGAATGGACTACTTTCCGTCTGCTTTATCAGGGTGCAGGTCCGTCAACATTGTGTAATATAGTACCACAAGGTATCGAGGGGGGTATTTATATTGATGATATAAAGATATACGCTATGGAGCCTTATCTGGCGACTCCGGTTATAAAGCGTCATACCGATTTTCAGGAGACTTCGTTCGTAGCCAACTGGGAACCGGTTGAAGGTGCGGAGAAGTATATCTTTACTGCCTGGTATGATGATTTGTATGGCCATCGTAATGTTGTTGCTGACGGAGTAGAAACAACGGAGCCTTGGTTTAAACTCGAGAATACAGATCAGGATGAGATTTATTTCTTTACCGTACAGGCTGTCAATAGCGAGTATCGTTCGCTTGTGACACTTCCTCATGAGGTATTTGATATAGTTACTCCGGTAATGCGTACTGCAACACCGACAGATGATAGTGGCTTGAAATTTGAAGGTGGTGTGGAAGAGGTATTACCTGCTTTCGGATATAACTATTCTGTTTCTCATCGTCGTGTCGCGTCGGAGTCAGGTCCTTTCGTAGTAACGAATGAGACATTTACCGGCTGGACTCATCCGCTCTATGAGGAAGGTGAAGAGTACACCAAGGAAGACCCTGTAGATGACAGAGTAGCTGCGCTGTATTATCCTACAGACATATACCAGCAGGGCTGGCAAGGTCAGAATTTCCAGATTTATAAGGACTACCTGTGTCTGTGTCCGTTCTTCTATGAGGCGTCGTTCCACCAGCAGCAATCCGCTTGGATATCACCTGAATTGGACCTGTCAAAAGATGGTGGCTTTATTTCGATGAGTCTTAACCTTGCCGGAGAGTGGGATATAAACTTTGAAAATTATCCTTCATGTATCGTAGGTCTGTATAATTGGAATGAGGAGCGAGGCGATTATGACCAGGCAGAACTTGTGTATCTTCAGGATCTTAACTTCGACTGGCAGACACGTGAGTTTAGCCTTACTCAGGGTACAGCACGTTCAAAGGTTGCTATCTTTGCGGTAGGTAGCTATGGTGACCTTTATGTAGATGACGTGGTAATAAAGCAGAATTATCAAGCCGGTGAGATATTTGATGATCCCTTCTTCTATCGCACATGGCAGCTGGCAGAGACTTCTTATGACCCAACCAGCTTTGAATTTGAGATACCGGAGTATGCTTTCGGTAACGAAGTACATCAGAGAGCACAGGCAGTACGTATGCATTTTGATAATCGTGGTGCATACGACGGCGAGGTTGCTTCACCGTATTCCGATTACGATTATGTAACCCGCACTGAGTCTAAAGTGATGTTGGTTGAAAATAATCTAAGTGGTCGTGTGAGCGTTGCCGGTGGTGTGATTACCGTTACCAACCCTAATGCAGAATTGGTGCTTCTTTGTAACACTGAGGGTAAGATACTGTCTCGTGATAACAGTGCAGAAGTTACTTACCGTGTGCCCGAACATGGAGTATATATTATCTCTATGGGTGAGAAATCTATGAAGATAGTGCTCTAACTGAATGTTAATGTTGCCAATAATTGACCCCTAATAATATTTACACCATTAAGTTTTAGTAAACTAACCGGAGTATTATATTCTTCGGTTCTGGAAAGAGTCCGGTACACACCGGGCTCTTTCTTTTATTAGTAGTGACTGTAGCAACTTTTCTATTTCTCTACTTGTTTTTCAAGAAAAAACTTCACAGATTATGGAAAATGACTTTATTGCAGCTCTTATAGAAGAGAATGCTGCTTATAGAAATATTGTTGAGCGTACCAGTGTAAGACGTTTTAATGACCAGCCTGTCCCTGCAGAGTTACAGCAGGCTCTGCTCCACGCGGCTATGAGTGCGCCTACAGGTGTCAATAAACAGCCTTGGGAATTCATACTTGTAGATGATAAAAATTTACTCTCAAAGCTTGCAGAAGCTCTTCCATACGCTAAGATGACCGCACAGGCACCTATGGCTATAGTGGTATGCGGCAATCCGGATAGATTTCTTGACGGCGAGGATGCCACTCTTTGGGAACAGGACCTTTCGGCTGCTTCCGAGAATATTCTTCTTGCTGCCAATGCTCTCGGCCTCGGCGCTGTATGGACTTGTCTGTATCCTCATCATGACCGCATGGAAGCAGTACGCAGAATACTCGGAATAGAAGAGAGAATAATCCCGTTCAATCTTATTCCGGTAGGTCATCCGCTTACAAATCATGCTCCTATGGATAAATGGCATCCTGAGCGTGTTCACTATAACGGCTATTAAGCAGAAAACATTGTCTGCCATGCTTAGAGCTGTTAATTGTCTACTTGCAGTAGCTACGGTTCTGACCTTGACAGCTGCATGTTCGAAAAGTCATAGTCCGGTCATTAATGTCTTCTCACAGGCAGAAGTAACGGAACAATTGCCGGCTCAGATTCTGAATGAGCCAGCTGTCTATGACGAAGAAGAAAGCTATGAAGAAGAGGGCGGGGGTCAGGAACCGGCATGGACATACTACGAGCGACTTTCTTACGCCTTCGGTGCCGATTCCACCTGTGTCGGTTTGAATAATGATATGGATTATCCCGACTGGTATTCGGGGTGTTTTGTAAATGACATAGACCGCCTGACCATAAATGTTATCGGCGATACTTTGCATTTGCGTCCTATACTGAATAATCTTCTTGACGGTGATGAATTTGATCTCGGCCACGGACTTTATTCTAAGAAAGAAGCCTTAAAGGTGAAACGGCTCCTGACTGAAGCTATAGAGAAAAGTGGCCATCTTCCTAATATGACCTATGGCCTTAAGGAAGATGGCACCATTGAAATTTGTATCGAAGGTAAAGACGATTCTGTTATCGAAGATTTCAGAAAGAATATCTTTGATTCTCCTCTGCTGCGTTTCAAACGTTCTGAGGAGGTAGGAATTATACTATTGTAAGGTCTGGTTATAGGGCAGTATTTGAACTTAGTGACGGACTACCTCGGTAAATTCCGGAGCCGCGCCATCCGGAACAGTGACGTAGATGGTTGAGGAGGCTTCCTCAGCGTCCGGAGCTTGCGAACGGACTTCGAAGCGATAGTCTGTGCCTGAATCTGTGGTACGTGTGGCTACAGTGACCGGGCTGCCGAGAGGATATTTATAACTGCCGCAGGCAGCGTTAAATATACTGTCTTCTTTAGGAGTTACAGGCACAGCAGCGGAGTATTCAGGTAGCGGCTCGATTTTGCCTGCCATATATCCGTCTTCAATGAGAAAACGCATGACTTCACCCGGAGCTTTGTTAATACGTGCGTTTCTGATACCGAATCCCTTTATGACCTCTGCTTTAGGCTGAGCTTTGCTAACATCGGCAGTGGCCAGGTCGATACCACCGCTACCGAAAGTGGCGAATGTCACGACACGTTTGCCTTCAAGAGAATTGTCAGCCAAGAATGTAGCTACGGGTAAAGCGTAGGTACCTCCCCAAATAGGAAAACCGAGGAAAATGGTATTGTAATCGTCAAGACTGACAGCAAGCGGCTTGATTTCGACTTTGGTACCGGCTTCAAGCTCGGAGCGCCAACGTGCTATTGTAGCATCATAGTCGTTGTCGTAGGGTTTTACAGCCTCTATGGCAGCTATACTGCATCCTAATTGTTTCTGTATCTCCTCGGCTACAGCTTTTGTAGCGCCAGTCTGTGAGTAATACACTACGAGAGTACTGTCGCTGACTACTGTAGGTACATTATTGTTACTTTCAGCAGTTGCAGCCGACTTACTACCACAGCTGCATAGTGCGCTTACCGCGATAGCCGCCATTAAACAGAATTTTTTCATTGTAATCAGAATTTCAGGTGATTTTTGATTTGCAAAGGTAACTATTTTACCGATATTTTATAAAAATCTACGAGGAATAGGCTCAACAAAAGCATGTCTGGACCAAAATTCCAAAGCTTCTTCAATCTGGGCAACAGAATATCTGATGCCCTTTGCTTTTTTCCGTATAATATTTCCGGGTTCGTCAGGACATTCAGCTTTGTCACGGTTTGTAAAGTAAGCTGTTGTCACCCTTATCACTTCATTATGGTCACGACGCCATACTATCGCTAATTTTGTACATGGCACCGGCAATCGGTTTCTGACAAATCGCGACATATAAGGACGGTCTCCACGTCTGGCCTCATAGAACTCTTCATCTTCAGTGACTTCAACCAGTTCGTTAAAGCCAATTACACGATTAAATTCAATTACATGCTGTCCTTCCCTTAACTCCGATTCTATTTTAATCAGAGCGGCCCTTATCAGTCCACGAGGTACATCATGGTCACAGTGAAGAACGGTAAATCTGCTGAATTTCATTTTTATTAATTTCGCCTATATAACGTATCCTAAAATGAGATTAGAGGCTACCTCTAAATTTATAGGATTTCAAAGTTAACCCGTCACAGCCATTGGAACGAATTTGAGGCTTTCCGGCCTAATTCACTGCAAAATTACAAATCTATTTTATTAATCTTCCCTTCGGATAGAGAAAAGTCATCAGTAACATCAAGTTGTCGTAAATACTATAGTAACCTATTTAAAATAACTGTCATTTGTTTACTCAAAAATAAAGTATTTTCCGTAATTTTGCATTTATAGAGTAAGAAACACATATCGATCATGAGTGAAGCATAACTTATAGAGCTTAACAAAGACCTTAACTGTACTCTCTCCCTTTAAACTACTTAGTTTATTCCTGAGAACAAGAGAGAAATATATGCGTTTCTACAATTGCTTCAAGGATGATGCGACCTATAACAAAGATTGTGTGCGTATTGCACCTGTACTCAGAAAATGAGATTGAGACCGATAAAACATTTGATATATGAAGATTGCATTAGTGCTGAAAAATAGTTCTAAATACTTGATAAACTTATTCGGTGTAAAAGACACGGAATAAGTTGCCGGTTACATTTTCTTTGAACCGATTTATAAAAACTTGACAGCGACTTTAGATGTTACTTTGGTATTTCTTTTAAGATGGCGCAGACAAAGAATGCACTTATACGTCAGAGGGTAATAGACAGATGTCTAAGAAGTCCGAAGCAGTACTCTATCATGGATATGATGGAGAAGTGTAATGTTGCGCTTGAAAATGCTGGCTATAATCCTGTAACTTCTAAGAATACTATTTTAGAGGATCTTCGTGGAATTGAAAGCAACTTCCCCGACGCCAAGATCATCCGACGTAAATCAGGGAGATATTTATATTATGAGTATGAGGATAAGGACTTCTCAATCTACAATATTCCCTTAGATGACGATGGAATGGCAAAACTCGCTCAGACTATTTCTATACTCTACAAGTTTGAAGGTATGCCAAATTTCGAGTGGATTGATGAAATGATAGATCATTTCAAGTTCACCCTCAATATACCTACCACTAAAGACTCAGTTGTCGGATTTGATGATAACATTTATCTCAAAAACCGAAATTACTTCTCTCGGCTATTCAGTGCCATAGTAGCCGAGCAAACTTTGATTATTACTTATCGTCCGTTTGGAAAAGATTCAATCGTTTATAACTTCCATCCCTATTATCTCAAACAATACAATAAAAGATGGTTTCTGTTTGGTTGCGTTGATGGGAAAAGTAATCTGTCTAATTTTGCTTTAGATCGGATAGAAGATATTTCAAATAGTACAGTTCCTTATATTCCCAACACAAGGTTTGACTTCAATGACCTCTTTAAGGAGGTTGTTGGTGTGTCGAATCTTTTCGATGATGTAGAAGTAATCAACTTCTCTGTCTCCTCATACTCTTTGGATTACATTCAGACAAAACCAATACTTCCTAACCAAAAGCCTATAGAGAAACGAGAGAACGAAACAATATTTGAAATTAAAACCATAATAAACAGGGAACTTATACAGTTGCTCTTATCCTATGGATCTGCCATCACAGTCTTGAGACCGCAAAAGCTCGTCGATATAATTTCAATAGAGGTGAGCAAAACTTTGAAGAATTATCAATCCGTTCAGATAAACTGAACACATAGTTAGTAATTTTGCAACGTAAAAAGTTTTTGACCCTTAAATTTTGTTCGTTATGATGACTTCCGCTAAGACTTCCACCACTCAGTTTACTAACGCCGTTGACTTTTTCTTCGGTCACAATCCCTCAAATCCTTACTGGGCTTTAGTCGCTCTCGCAATGCGCAAGGTCGGCCATCTCGAAATTGTAGAGGATATCTCGGATGAAGAAGGGCTGGTAGTTTTAGATGAGAACACTCCTTACCTTAAAAGTGAATCTGAACCGGAAGTTCATATTGTTTGCCATACTGAGAACCCCAGCTGTATTTATGACATTCTATCCACTATTCGAGAATATGAATCTCACACTCAATCTGGCAGTATTTTTTCTCGTAATCAATGGGAGCGAAGTATTCTTCTGAACTTTGCAAGTGCCTTGATTAAGTTGGATGATCAGTGGCTTGCTGAATACTTTGACAAATGTTTTGCTGTGTTGGTTCGACGAGCATTTGCAAACAGTCGATTGGAGGAATTTATTCAACCCGGAGATTTGGTAAAAGTGTTGGGGCATATTGTCAAGGTTATAGCTCCTAAGGCCAAAGTAGTATATAATCCGTTCTCCGGAATGTCTTCTTATGCTCTTCATATACCCAATTGTGCGACATATATCGGTGAAGAAATTAATCCTCTCGTTGCCGCAATAGCCAATCTACGTCTATATGTCAAGGGGATAAACGGTACCGTTTACAATATAAATGCGGTCAATGACCATGACTATGATGCAGATCTTTTAGTCTCTACACCTCCTTTCGGGTTGCGAGTGTATCCTTCTGACGTACAATTCCCATTGGAACGTGTATTCACTATTGACGCTCTGGTTCTCCGTAAATGTCTGAAGCGTTCTATTCCGGCAATTATTGTCGTTTCTAGAGGGTTTAATTTCCGAAAGGACTCAGCACTTTCGGTTCGTGAGGAATTAATCGAATCCGGGAATCTTGATATGATAATTAATCTTCCCGAGAAAGTATTTTCCAATACGGCGATAGGAACATGTATTTATGTTCTCAATCCGAAACATAAACATAAGGGTTATGTACGTTTTATTGACGCTAAATCTTTCTCTGATGGATTTCACATACGTTTCCTTGACACGGAATCTATTATCAATATTATTGATAACGGTGGTGAAAAATCAAAATTGGTTTCAATCGATGCTATCAGAGAGAATGAATATAATCTTTCTCCAGAACGTTATTTCTCCGAGGATATTTTTGTACCGGTAGGTATGACGCTTAAAAAGATTTCCGAATTAGGCGACATTATTCAAGCTCCGGCATCTACTATACCTGGAGATGGGAAGTTGGTAAACTTTAGTGTTCTTAAGAATCCCAATCCTATTAAGATTTATAGACCTAAAGACTTTGAGAATGTTGATATTCCGATAAATCGGAATATCAACATGATTCATTCTGGTCTTCTCTTTTTCGGAGGTCGCGGAAATTTGGGTATCTGTATATCCACTGAAGGAGAAACTTTATATACCTATTCAGATTATATTAACTTTGTACCTGACGAGGCTGTTGTCTTGCCACAGTATCTTTTGATTCAATTTCAGGAAGAATATGTAAGAGAACAACTTCTCGGTGCAGTTATTGGCCGTATGCCGGTAGATATATTCTTAAATATTCGAGTGCTGGTGCCTTCAGTTGAAGGTCAACGTAATGTTATCGAGACTTTTCAAGAACGTCTTATTTCTGAATTAGGACTCGAAGTTTCTGCCCTGAAAACTGAAAAGTTTGAAGAATTAGAACGAAATCTTCATTTGCGTCGTCACACACTTGGAAATTTATTAAATGTACTTCTGCCCAGTATAGATATTCTCAAAGACTTTATATCCGATCAAGAAGGCACGTTTTCAAAAGACAAAGTCATAAGTGCTCGTACAGGTTTAACTTTAGAAAAGCTTGTTAATCGAATCCACGACAGTTTTGAAAGAGTTGAGACTCTTGTTAATAAATTGACTGATTCTGACTCTTTTGGTAGTCCGGAGGAAATTAATCTTCAGGAGTTTATTTCTGATTTTGTAAATCATTATCCTCACTCGGATTTTAGCATAATCCCTATTGAGTCTAAGATTCATCAATCAGAAGATGATGAAAAGACACTCGACCCTATAATCTCTTTTTCAAGAGAGGATCTCTATACGGTTTTCGATAATATAGTGACAAATGCTCATAAATATGGGTTTGTTAATCGTAATAAAAAGGAAAAGGATAACAGGGTGGGTATCCGTTTTTCTCTTGATACAACTGTTTCTCAACCATCCATATTCATTCAGATCATGAATAATGGGGCCCCCCTTGTAAGCAATCTTGATCCAGAGAAGATTTTTGTCTGGGGCGTAGGTTCCGGAGCCGGTTCTGGGTTGGGTGGTTGGCATATAAAACGTCTTGTCGAGCATTTTGGAGGGACAGTAAAAGTTTGTCAGTATTCCCAGGAAGCTGATGACTATACAGCAGATTACACATTAGGTTATGAAATTTCATTACCTCTAATTTCTAAAGGAGTTTAAGTCATGGAAGATATGAGACCTTTCATAAATGTGCTTTGGATAGACGACTTGGAAGACCAAATTGATGGTGGGGAATCATTCATGGCACGTGCTGAAACTAAGCATAATATAATAATTACAAATCAGCCTTCAGTTGATGATGGAATTAATGCATTACGTAATCCAGCAGAGCACTATGATGCAATTATTCTTGATATTAACTGTCGTCGTAATAAAGAACGCGATGGCGTAGTCACATATAAATCGTTATCTTATGCGATTCAAAAGCTCTCAGAATACCGGATTAATGTGCCATACTTCGTTTATTCAGCATTGGCCGAGCTCGGTCCAACATTAGTCGATGTTGTTATTACAGAAGATAGATTTTATGATACAATATCTTTATATAACAAACCTGCTGACCGCGAACTATTATTTGAAAGCATCAAAAGAGTGGTTGGTGAATGGCCGGACTTCAAAATTAAACGAAAATATTCCGATTCGTTCGGTATAGTTCCTGACGGTAAGCTCTTGGAATTACTAAAACTCATTGAAACAGATGGGTTCGAGAATAATTCAGATGTG
Source organism: uncultured Porphyromonadaceae bacterium (assembly GCA_947177575.1). Taxonomy (GTDB): domain Bacteria; phylum Bacteroidota; class Bacteroidia; order Bacteroidales; family Muribaculaceae; genus Lepagella. The sequence continues at coordinate 12,741 of CAMWVA010000085.1, forward strand.
CCAAAGATGATAAGACCACTTTTGGAAAATCTGGCTCACTTTTTTGCCAAGCATAATTTGGTTAAGCTCAACTATAGCAAGACACTAGATCTTGATGGTGATGGTATATCAAAGTACAATCACTCAAAAGATCTAAGTTTTGCATTAGGAAAGGATAAAAGCAATAAGTATGTGCCGACATATATCCAACGGACATTACATTTCCTTTCTGAATGTGCAAATGAAGGTTGCCACTCTTACAATGAGATTGACGCCCCTTATAAGATTCCATATCTGCTGGAGAATGGATATGCTAAGTATTTGAATTTACACATGATATTCGGACTACTGAATGTCTTGGCATGGGCTAATACATTACCGTTTGAGAGTAATTCATTTATTGAGCAGTGGCGCGAATATTTCAAATTAAATGACAAATCAAAAGGTTTTAATCCCAATAACAATGGGTAACATAGCTTCACATCCCGATATAATGCAGTATGAGTCCAAGATTTGGGCTTGTGCTGACACTCTTATTGCTTGCAGTATCAAACAAAGTGATTCCCCTGTCTACATGATGCCTTTCTTCGCTCTTGTTATGCTTGAAGGGCGTATGCTTAATAAAATCGCTGAGATTGAAGCTAACGAAGGAATTACTTATGCCGAGCTTATAAGAAGGAGAAGCTGCAAGAGCTTGAACAGCAGTACCGTGAAGGACTCCTCGATCTCTATTTCGGAGACGGGAGCTTCATCTGTATCGAAGGATATGTGCTGTACGGCTGGTAGTTCCCCGGTGAAAACATCACTATTCCATCGGACAGAGGTGCAAGGCTCAATATCTGGGGCATGATCGACTACGATAGCCGCTATCATGGCTCCTGTTCCACCCAAAGCATGACATCCGAACGTATAGCGGATTCTCCTGATAGGTTCTCCCTTACAATAAGGAAGGACACGTTCATCGTGCTTGACAACGCCAAAGAGCACAGAAGCAAGCATATGAAGCAATAGTTCGTTAAAAATTTATTCATAGGCTAAGCGGCTTCAACCGTCAAGCCAA
>CAMWVA010000086.1 GCA_947177575.1 uncultured Porphyromonadaceae bacterium
ACATCTGGCTCTCCGGAGCCGTTAACAATATCTCAAAAAATAACCGAAGTATTGAAATAATATATCTTGGTGACACTTATAGGATAGAATTCAAAGGAACTCATAAGTCCAATGCCAAAATAGAATCAATTCCAGGTGCCACTCCCTATAACGCAAGATTAAGTTTCATTCCATCTGAAAGAAATCTTATATCAGCCATAAAGGGAATTGAATCATGGTATCGTCCCAAAGACTTTGATTTGCTATTTAACTTCATTTTTGAATGGGATGAAGTTAAGGAATCGTATAGTCCGACAAATCCACTCCCGCTTGTTGTCACTCCTAATATGGAGTTTTTCTATGACAAATCCAGAGGAGAACAGATAAGACTTACTAACCAACAGAAAGAATTCTCGCCTTTCTATGCATCAAGTGGAGTACAATCAGCACTACCACTTGAGGTTATGATTAATGCACTAACAAATGCAGTAGGAACAAAAGCTAATATGAGCAAAAGTGATCTGATGGACATTGTCAGCTCACTTTTAGAAGATAATTCTGATATAAACAAGATTGTTACTGAAAATAAATTGAGTAAAAATCTAATGACATATCAGGGAGCAATCTTTTTTATAGAGGAAATTGAGCAGAATCTTTTCCCCGAATCGCAATCCAAACTATTGAGACATATTGTGGCTGCAATCAAATTAGCAAATACTAAATACATTGGGACACATTCGAAAGTACTTATGACGACTCATAGTCCTTATATTCTTTCGGCGTTGAATGTTCTTATGGCAGCGTCAGAGGCTTATGAAATTGATGCCGCAGCTACAGCTAAAATTGTTCCTGAGAAATATATTCTACCTAAAGACAGCATCTCTGCATATTATCTTACACCCGAAGGTAACGCTATCAGTATCATAGATTCGGAACTTTATATGGTTAGCGGAATGAATCTTGACAGTATATCCCAAAGTGTTGAAGATGATCTTGACAGATTAAATGATATTATTTGTCAGTAATATGAATGAGTCATTACATACTGTTCTTTCCAGATCTTATTCTCCTAAGCTGTTATTGGCAGACAGAGAGAATCTTTCTATCAAAGAAACTAAAACCACATATAAACTCAATTTTGGCAAACGTCGTCAGTCTGTTGTATATCAGGTTGACGGCAATATCATAACCGAAGGTAATAAGTGTGATTATCTTATTCTTGCCAGACAGGATACTTTTGAGACTGATAATGAAAAATGGAAATCTATTTTTGTGGAATTGAAAGGAAAAGATGTACTTCATGCCTTGATACAACTCGATGCAACGTTAGACAGCAAACTTTTCAAGCATACTTCCGTCAATGAGATTCACGCAAGAATTGTCGCCAGGTCTTTTCCGGCTAATACAGCTAATACAGAATTTGAGAAAGCCAGAAGAAAATTCAAGACAAAACACAAGAACTGTACATTTAAGCAGATAACCTCCAACCAACCGGACTATATTCCATAAATTTTAGTTTCTGCAAAATCTGTAATATAATGAGTTTTGCCTATCTCTGGACGCAATATACATACAACTTTCCTTTAATAAGCTTTCCGAGAAACTTCTGACAAAAAATTTGATAATGAAGTCGTACATTAGCTTCGACACCAGTAAAGCGACTTTTGTAGCTGCTTTCTCACAGGGAGAATGGTGACTGAAGCACAGAAGACACATAGTTTCTGTCATTTTGTGTTTCTGTTTTTACTCCTGTTAGCATATTGAATCATAGTATTTATGTGGATTTATTCAGTTTTAATCATAGGATTTATGTGATTTTTCCTTGTTTTAATCATAGGTTTTATGTAGTTTTGCAGAAAATCAAAACTTTAAGAAGGTTTATTTATGGAGCTGCCCGAAAAGGAGGACGAGCCGCAGACTTTGAAATAGCAATTCAATGGCTTCAGGACGCAGGACTCATATATAAAGCCAGCCGGGTATCAAAAATCGCGGTTCCACTGAAATCAAAGAACAGGGCTGGATAACCAATATTCCCTTATATGAGATTCCCTACCGCTTTTAGAAAATAGCTGAGGAATCTGCAAGATGCAAAGAGATACCGCCATCTCTTGCAGGAATATACATACAACTTTCCTTTGACAGCTTTTCAAGAAACGTTCTTACATCTCGATTCATTTGTGCAAAATTCAAGATATTTTTATCAGCAATAATTATAGTGTGACTTTTTGCTCTGCTGCTTGCCACATTAAAGAGACGTGGCTCCAGCGAACGAATGAGCGACGTATTGGGAATGAAGAATATTGTTATATCAGTTGTCAATCCTTGAACTCTTGCAATAGTATCAATCAAAACTTTATTGCCGAGACCAAGTCGTAATGCAATCGCTTTTTGTAAGGCTCTTGTAGTTTTACGAAGACATGTAAGCACAGCAATATCTGCTTTGGGTTGCTCTTGCAAAATTGAATATACAAGATAAGTTGCCATATCAATTGCAAAAGCGGGAGCAGCATCAGAAATTGCCATATCCGTAAGGATCAACGTAGGTCCTCCGTTAGGATTAAGAATTCTATTAAGAGAATTAACTCTTGTAGTAGAATCTTTTTTGCCGGAAATCAACGTTCCACGATAAAATATACCTGTATAATCTGCACTCCTTTGGGGTAACCTATATGTTTTGGTTAACTGATATAAAGGATACTGACGCTTTGTTGTTAGAGTTAACATACCCTCCACAAAATCAGAAAAGCCATTTGCTTTAACTCTATCATCATTTAAGGTAATTACCGGACCTAACTGGGCATTATCACCTACCCATAGATTTGTCTTACCAATTTTATACGCTGCTGCAAACATTGGTAATATGGCTTGGCTTGCTTCATCCATAATCACCACATCAAAAGCATCTTCACCGGCCAAGTCAGCTGCAAATCCACTGACAATATAATATGTTGATAAAACTAATCCACCTTGAATAGGTGTAAGTTGCTTCATCAAAGAGATTTTGGGCACTTCTTTCTGCTCGTCAACAGTAAGGTTAGTTTTAAAAATTCTGTTTTCTTCAAGTAACTTTTTACTGGCAGACTTTGCGGCAATCTCAATAAGAGCCCGATTCGTCAAAGCGGTTACAAGTACAGATTTACCTTCCTTACACAATCTCGCACATAATTCTGCAATTAATTGTGTCTTGCCCGTCCCGGGTGGGCCTTGAAGTATTGTTATAGGAGAAGAATTTATCTGACGATATATAAAATCTACAGCATTATTATCTTTGATAAGCAACGGATTATTCAATACAGAGGTATATGAATAATCTAAAATATCAGATACGCTTCGGCTATAATTATCCTGAGATAATCTATAAAGATTACTAAGGTAATCAGTAGGTGGCAGATGAGGACCAAAGAAAATTAAAGCGTTAGGAGCTTTCGAGACGTACTCTGCAAAGGATAGCTCGATTCCTCGAAATCCAACTAAGACAAAACCATCTTCAGTCGATTTAGATTGCCAGATACATACAGCTTCCGAACCCTTTAATCTGTTTTTGTATAAATGTTCGTATGTTATATCGCCCCACTCTCTATGATCCTTAAGTTTTGAAGGAAGGTATAGAGCCTCTACATACTCATTTTTCCGCGGAAAAGCGCGTGAAGCTCTGAACTTAACAATCATTTCTCCATTTTCAAATTTTTGAAAATAACCCATAAAGAGCTCTTCCTTTTCAGTGAGCAAATGTAGAGCTGTAGCGGAGAACTTCTTATCGAAGTCCTCCGTTACGGCACTGAGTTCCATATTCAAAAATTTGCGTAGCTGACCTCGTGATACCATATCTATTGATTAATAGAGAGGAATTGAAGAATCATCCTTAGCTTGTTCTCCTGTTTCAAGTTCGGGAGCGATGAAGCTTTGCCAACGTTCAAGAGTTGGTGATATGAATCTTTCAAAATCAAACTGTATCCCATTGAAATAGCGAAACACTTTAGTCATTTCTGTCAGATGATGAGGCCAATCAAGATTTGATGAAGAGAAGCGTATATTCATTACTTCCTGATTCTTCAAAAGATCTATCAAATTATATTTACCTACTGTGCCATGTTCTGAAACCACTCCGAACATTGCTCCTGGTTTACTTAACATTCTCCAGTCTTCTGGCGAAATAACTGTAGAGCGGTGACTTAAATTACTTCTGAAAACGATAGGTCTATGTTTCCCATTCTTGTCTTTGACTCCGGTGATACAAGTATATCCATCATATTCCGCTTCAGAAATATCAAATCCTTCCTTTACCAAGTCCTCCATAACCAATTGTCGAGCTTCCTCAAGGTATGCTCGTTTTTGTTCATCAGTTAGATCGTTACGAAATCCTCCTGAATAAGCCACTGCTTTTACCTCAAGTTGCTTCTTCAATAAAGCAACTTCAGCTTCGAGCTCCTTAACCTTCTGAGCATTCTCATTCGCTTTTTCGATAACTGATATGTCTGTCCCAGTTCTAACGAGTGCTTGGAGTCTTGAACGAACCTCCGGGGTTATAATAACATTAACTGTTATCGCATCTTTCTTAGTGAAAGAATTAATGCATTTTTCAAAGAGAACCTTATGCTTTGGGGCCCATATTTCTATAAATTTAGTAACAGCATTTTTAAATTGCTCGTCTTGCCAATTGGATGGTGCCTCAAAAAGTTTACCAATTATATCATCAATAAATAATGCAATGTGTTCATTAGATTTCTCTATTCCTCTCTTAATCATCACTTCAGGATGAATAAGGCATTTACGGAAATCCTGACCAGTCGGAATCTCATTTGCAATATCTTTGAGCTCTTCATCTCTTTCCAGTGATTCATCATAAAGAGATGTGAACTTACAATAAACTCCATGCTGATTTGGAATAATTAAATTATCGTTGTAATTGATGTGCGACTTATTCAAAACTGCATAGAAATTATTTAATGAATCTATTACATGTTTCGTTCCTATACTTCCTAATCTCTGGCTTGTAGTATCTAAGTTTTTATCCAACTCAAGCTTTTCAAAAATATTTTTTGCAACAAGCATATTAGGCACAGTCCATAGATTACTATCAGAATAATTAATCATTCCGATGTAAGGTACTTCATGATTTGACAAAGTATCTACGACTGTTCTGAATTCATCTTGAAACTCAAATTGTTCAGAATTCTTGTTCGCCGGAAGCAGACCTACAATATATCGTGAAATAGGGGAAAGAGTCTGTAATGGATATTTATAGAATCTTCCATAGTAGCTATATACAAAAGATCCGTTGTATGAAGGATTACTTTCAAAACGATTTCGAATAGAAGATACAACACCACTAGTAGTCTGAGTTTTTTCTATCCCAAGGGCTTGAGCATCTATTGCTGTATCCAATAGATATACGCGTGGATTTATTTTTATATTTTTTAGAATGTCTGCTTTTAGTACATTCTCCACGCCATTATCGATTGATATTTCCTCCCTTTTCTTAAAATCTCCATATTGGTTAGGTAGGAGTGCATAATTTTTCCATTGATCAGCAGTAGGATTAAGAACAATAAGCGTATGGTTAAGCCAGTTTACATCAAGTCCTGATGGTAACGCGCTGAGTTTACCTAATTCAGATAATTTCCATAAAACTGCATTGACAAAACGTTTATCTAATTCTCGCCACGAATCAGCAATAAGACTATTCTCTTCTACCGCCTCAATTTTATATCCATATAGAGCCTTGGCAATTTCCAAGAAATCCCTACGCTTCATACAGAATCCGGGATGGTTAGGATAGCGACTGTCATCTGTGGGGACAGCTGCCATTAAAGGCATTAGCTTGTTAAGCCAACCGTTTTCTTTACATATCTCTTCAACACGCTTATTTATATCAGCTGCTACTGAGATAGAGTTATACTCTCCTTCTAATGTTAAAGCAGTTATATTCTGATGTAGTAACTCTCCTCTCTTGTCTTTACCTAACTTATTAAGTATTTCAAGAGCCTGTGTGGATACATTAATATTTTGCTTTAGACTTCCATCTCTTTTATGGAACTTACCATACATATCAGGTAGAAGTGCATACTTTGTGAGCAAACTCTCATTATAAACTAATACCAATAATAAAAAGTCATTATACCATTTAGATAGCTCCTCTCCGGTAAGATTAGGTATCTCATTCCAATTGGAATAGGTAGAAGATATATGCTCGCAGAAATCTTCTATATTCCAAACACGTATTTCATCATCTTTCCATATAACAGAAGCCCAATCGTAATTTTCTAATAGCATTGATTCAGGATAAAGATGTGACACGAGTTTATACAATCTTGTTTCATCTTCTTCCTTGCTTTCTTTTATAATAATACTATCAATAAGTGAGATTTTCTCTCCTGAATTGACACGTGCAATTTTCAGACTTTTTAGAATATCTCTATATTCTTTCAGCACAACATTTTTGTACCACTCCTTATCAAGTTTATCATGAACTTTAGACCCTTTAAGTCCCTTTGCCATTAGATATTCATGGCCAATTTTATTCTCATTGATATGAGACAGCAATTGTTTATATAAGGTAAGAATTTCTGTATAAATCATACGGTTGATTCCAACCTCTGTAATAAGCCCATTTTCGCCATTGATAACTTGACCATTTAGGATCAAACTCTGACGCTCGCTATCCGGTTCAAAATCAGGGCAGTTCACATAAATTGGCTCGTCAAGCTGAGAATCGATTCCCACTAAAGGAAGAACACAATAAAAACCACAGGAATTCTCTTTGGCAACAATTTGATTTTCAGAATTTACTTCAACTGCGGCCTGGAGACGTAGTTTACGGGGCTGTTTATACCGCGCTGTGAGTTCAGAAGACCCCTTTTCCATTCCAACAAGAAGGAAAGTCCGCGTTTTTTCTATTGCACCAGTGAAAATTATTGGAGCTTCCACTATCCCATTCCCCAAAGTATTAATCTCTCCACGGTTTATTTTAGTTATTTCACCGTTATTATTCATCTCTACAGAACTTAACTCTGGGCAAAATAGCATGGTTTGAGCGATATTATCATAAAAGTTAGCTATCCCCAGCTTTAATGCTTCTCTTCCAGAGTCAGATTTGATATGATAGGTAAAAGAGGTATGATTAAATGTATCTTCCAACCATACTTCACTATCACGCATTCTGTCAAGACCTTCTAAAAGTTCCGCCTCAGTATCACCATCACGAAACATGGTTACTTGGAATCCTAATAATCTATCAGAATCTTTAGCTTCATATACATCACTTTCTATACTTACAATTTTAGAAAGACAATGAGTAGTCAAAAAACCTGTGCCGAAACGTCCTGTACTTTCTTGAGTCTCTTTTGCTTCACTATATTTCCATAATAGCCCAAAACGGGCATTTAATGTAAAAGGATTACCATCATGTGTAAATATAACAGTATCTCCGTCAATCTTAATTTTTACATTAATTGTACTTCGAGAATCATCGTTAGCTATAGTATCCTTTGCATTTTGAATTAATTCCCATATCCATCTTTTTTTATCATTTTCACTTGGCTGGTTCAATTCACGAAGACGCTTTGATACGTTACTGATATACATTTTACGTACCAATTCTTCTAAAGCATCTTGTGCACCTTTAGGAGCTTCTCTTCTTTTACTCATTGTATAAAGTGTTTGATTTTATATTTTCTTATACCTACAGAGTGATAAAGGTAAATGATTATAAATTGAAATTGTTTTAACAACTTCCTTTATTAACTAAGTACTTCAGAAAAATAAATGAACATATCAGGCTCTTTTGGAGAAGTTGATAAAGTGGGTACAACCCAGCCCTGCAAGCCCACGATTGACAGCATAGAAAAGATTGTCAGTCGAGACATAATCTGCAGGTTGTATCAATTGCCTATGTCACACAGACCCTCTAAATCTCGCTCGGAAAATGGACTACCATTATGCATAAAGATTAACTGCCCACTGCCAACAATTATCTTAACCTTTAGTCCTGCCGATGTCTCCTCATAACTATCTACAGCATTTTGTAGCAATTCAAATACGAAACGTTCCTCTTCAGTGTATATTCCTGAAGAAAGTAACTCAAGTGAATTGGCAATAGTAGTAGCTTGAGGAGCGTGAGAGTATTCTGTAGTTCTCTTATATATTCTATTTATTACGTGATTCATCTTTTTAGTATTCTTAATGAGAGGATCTTGTAGAAATCATACGAAAATGTATGTCTATAGGTTATGACTTGGTTTTAAGCATTGAAAGGCTCTTTAGATCTCTTGAGCCTGCGAAATACTTTTTGAGAATCTTATCGAAGATATCGTTCGGACTTACGTAGTCAAAAAGTGTCATGCAGGACCCGAGTTTTATCCAGTCATCTCTGAATACTCGGTTTGGATCGGTCTCAGGCAGCTCCAACAGGACTTGACATATTTCTCTTAGCCTTCCACCCAGTTTTTCATCTTCAAGATAAGCGCGAGCTTCATCAGCACAGGTAATACCGTAAAACCAAGTATTATGCGAGTGTCCGAATCCTCTGAGTTGTGGAAAGATATACCACATCCAGTGACTCATCTTTCGCCCTTTCCTTACTTCTTCCAAAGCCTTTTCATAGACTCCGAAGTCCTGAGCATTCTTAAAGCGGGCCAAGTAATATCTGTCTGCCATCTAAAAAGTGTTTTATTAGAGATATAAAGTGTCAATTCTTTGACATCACAAAATTACTATACAGAGCCCAGAAGTAAGTGTAATCGACAAATTTATAAGGAATATATAAAATATAGGAAGAGCTAAAGTTGCAAGTTTGCAACTTTAACTATTCATACCTAAATTGAGAAACAGTTCTGACCCAAATATATTAATCGGAACAGCAGTATTTTGAAAGTCTCGAACCAAAAATGCAGATTGGGCTGCATTAATACTATAAGTCCCTTCCCTATTACGTGCGATTATGAACCTTTCTGCTTCATATATCTTATCACGCTGTTGCAAAATAGCTTTCTTAATTCGAGTAATCATAGGACTTCGTTTATCTATATCGGTTATATCAGGTGCTTTCTCAGCCTCACCTCCAAAAGCCCGATATATCAAGGCATATTTACGTTGTATCAATTTAAGATATTTATTAAATACTTCAAACTGTGTAGTAGTAACAGGAGCAGTAAAGTTTATACCTCCTACCCGGCTTTCGTAGATAAATAAAGTATAGAGAGCCTTTTCTTGTCTATGAAGCCTGGACAGTTCAACCTCCACTTCCGGAAAATATATATTACCATGTATAAAATCTACTAACAAATGACATGTGACAGCCTTCTGAAACGTCAAAATCTCAAATAACTGACGATAGAAACCCATGTATAAGAATCGGCCCTGTTCATTACGTTTTAAAGATAGATTAACGTTATCTGTACTATGAAAATTAAGAAACATATCTGTAAATCTCTGGATTTGCCCTAATATGTCAATTATATCCAGATTGATATGCAAACATAAATAATTAGCAAATATTTTCTCTCCCACACGTGACTGTCCTATCTTTATCAGAAAAGAAGGTGGAACAGACATCAGATCTGTAAACCCTAATTTATGGTGTAATTGCTCAATACAAAACGAGTCTGTTTTAAGTAATTTTATAGTCTTTATAAGATTACGTATAGCTTCTGTCGTCATAGAAGGACGTAACATAGCCACTATTTCTCCTAATAAATCCGGAGGAGTATCAATGTAATTTTGTGCTACTAAAGGAATAAAAACAAACTCAAAACCACATAATTTAAATTCATTAGTTATAGCTCTATAAGCTTCTTTTATAGCATGATTTACTTGTTTATTATAGCGTGACTCTACGTATAGTATCTGATTATCTTCAAACCATACAGGATCAATAGCTTCTGATATAATATTACAATTTGCAGTTTCTAAAGATAGACAATGTTGAAGACCAGTAAGCAACAACGCTTCTTCACGTGCACATAATCCATCACTTAGAGCCATTTCCCTACAAGTGTAAAGAAACTGAAACAGTATATCCTTATCGCAATCTTTTAGTACTGTTATCGCCTTAGACAGAGACATATTATATGCTGTTATTTCATCTTGTCTGGATATACCATACGTTTCTTTTAAGGTCATATACATTTCTATTTCACGTCTATCAATAACCTTATCAGCCTTAATTAGGTCAACTAAAATACGAGTAATAGCAGCTCTTTCAATAGATTTCATCTTAATATTTAATCTAATTTGATTTGTAAAATTCTTAATAAAAGAACGAAATTGACAGGAAAAGTTCTGATTATGCGTCAGGTATATCTGCGGCAGTAAGTTCTTCAAGTTGTCTGGGAAGCAGCTTCGGCATATTGTTTTCTCCGACAGTGTAGGTTTGGGAGTCAATTACGCCTTCGGCGGTAAGACGTGCGGCCTGTCTCTCTATGCTGCGTTCAAACAGATTGCGTACGTAACGGGCATTACCGAAACCACGAGACTTTTTTCTAACCTCAGCCGAGATAACAACACGCAACTTCTCTAAGGCTTTATTACTGACACTGTATTCCTGTTCGGAGGCCATCAGACGGAATATCTCTGTCAGTTCTTCAGTCGTGTAATCTGGAAAAACTATATGACGGCTGAACCGTGAACGCAAACCCGGATTCGAATCAAGAAATTTCTGCATCTCATCGCCGTAACCTGCAAGAATCACAACCAGACGGTCACGGTTGTCTTCCATACGTTTCAGAAGTGTGGATACCGCCTCGTGACCGAAATCATTATTCGACTCACTCAGCAAAGAATAAGCCTCGTCTATAAACAGTACTCCGTCAAGAGCGGAGTCTATCAGACGATTGGTCTTAACTGCCGTCTGACCCACATATTCCGCGACAAGTCCAGAACGGTCCGTCTCTACGACATGGCCTCTTGTAAGAACTCCCGAATTACGGTATATCGCCCCTACAATACGTGCGACACTCGTCTTACCTGTACCCGGATTACCCGTAAATACACAGTGATACGACAATGCTGCTGTCTTTAAGCCACGTCGCTGCCTTATACGCTGTACATTCACAAAACCTGCAAGCATACGCACTTGTTCCTTCACACTATCAAGTCCAATCATTTTCTTCAACTCATTATCAGGGTCCGGTATAGCTTCTGTCACCACAAGGCCAGACGGCGGCGAGTCGGTTGTTGCGCCAGATGTAACGTTTTTTTCTGATGAAATACCTGCACCACCTTCTATACGAAACGGAATACTTATAGTTTCCAGCTCTTCCTCTTCCGCTCTTTGCGCAGAAGTTGCTCCTCTGTTAGAAGAAATCGTAGTACGATTTTCTTTCTCTTTTTTATTAAATCTCATCATAAGCAGCCCAAATGCACTCCCTGCACATCCGAATACACATGCTCCCAACATACTACCCTCGGCAAGAAATAATCCCGCCGATGATAAAATAAAAAGCAGAATAAGTAGAATCATACACCCCATACCGCAACCCATTGAGTTATCGTCTTCCTGAGGTTTCATAACAGTGAACAATTAAAGACAGTTACATTAAAAACAAAAAAGCATAATCTTCTGCAATACAGAACGATTACGCTTAAAATAGTGTTCCCATGGGGAGTCGAACCCCAATCGTCGGAACCGGAATCCGATATTCTATCCATTGAACTATGGGAACTTCAAAGATAATATATTTCCTTCTAATAGTAAAGGAGGATTATTTATATTTGCAAAGTTAATGCTTTTTTCGGAGTTTTATTCTATATCTTAAAAAAAATAGAAGGTATAAATTCAAAATATACGTTTCTTTAATCATAAAGATATATCAGCAGCGTCTAACTGCCGTAAACGTTCTGTAGTCATAGCTCCATCTTCAGCCAAACGTACAGCTTGTCTCTCAAGGCTACGTTCAAACAGATTGCGTACATAACGAGCATTACCGAAACCACGAGACTTTTTTCTAACCTCAGTCGAGATAACAACACGCAACTTCTCTAATGCTTCATCACTGACACTGTATTCCTGTTCGGAGGCCATCAGACGGAATATCTCTGTCAGTTCTTCAGTCGTGTAATCTGGAAAAACTATATGACGGCTGAACCGTGAACGCAAACCCGGATTCGAATCAAGAAATTTCTGCATCTCATCGCCGTAACCTGCAAGAATCACAACCAGACGGTCACGGTTGTCTTCCATACGTTTCAGAAGTGTGGATACCGCCTCGTGACCGAAATCATTATTCGACTCACTCAGCAAAGAATAAGCCTCGTCTATAAACAGTACTCCGTCAAGAGCGGAGTCTATCAGACGATTGGTCTTAACTGCCGTCTGACCCACATATTCCGCGACAAGTCCAGAACGGTCCGTCTCTACGACATGGCCTCTTGTAAGAACTCCCGAATTACGGTATATCGCCCCTACAATACGTGCGACACTCGTCTTACCTGTACCCGGATTACCCGTAAATACACAGTGATACGACAATGCTGCTGTCTTTAAGCCACGCTGTCGTCTTATACGCTGTATATTTACAAAATGATAGAGCGCCTGTACCTGTTCTTTTACATTCTCAAGACCTATCAATTTAGCCAATTCTTCTTTTGGATCATCCAATGGTTCTCTGACAGTAATTCCAGCGACCTGTGAATTATTTACTGAAAGTTTAGTATCAGCCTTATTCTTGTCATTCTCAATACGAAAGGGAATAGCTATAGTCTCCAGTTGTTTTTTCTCTTTATCTATACTTTCCAATATACTTTCCAACTTATAGCTCTGTATACCTGAATAGACCATTATAAGCAGAATTAATACTAGTATAATCCAATATGTGGTTTCTTTGCCCTTAGTTCCTATTAAAAGAATTATCGATGGAAAAAAGAGAAAAATCCCAGTATTGATGAAACATCCCAAGAAGAAATCATCACGTTTTTTAAGGTTAGAATAATCATGTTTTTGTGAATCTGAATCCATAGACATAAATAGGATCTGTACTGATGTTAGTCAGTTACAATTACTTCTACTTTAAATTACAAAAATACTGCTTTTTTGGAGTTTTCTTATTATCTTTGGGAAAAATTTCAAGTATTATGAATGTTAAAATCGAACCTCAGTGGCATGAAGCTTTACGCGAAGAGTTCGACAAACCTTACTTCAAGGCTCTGACTGACCGTGTACGTGCTGATTACACTGACCCAGCAGTGCGTGTCTATCCGCCGGCACGAGATATATTTGCGGCTTTCGATCGCTCGCCTTTTGATACAACAAAAGTAGTCATTATAGGACAGGATCCATATCATGGTCCCGGTCAGGCAAACGGTCTCTGTTTCTCTGTAGCACCGGGGGTACAGATACCGCCATCGCTGGTCAATATTTTCAAGGAAGTATCGGCTGATACCGGTGCACCTATGCCTGCAAACGGTGACCTTTCTCGCTGGGCAGACCAGGGAGTACTGCTGCTTAACTCATCGCTTACAGTACGCGAGCATCAGCCAAAATCACATTCCGGTCTCGGTTGGGAGACCTTCACCGATGCCGCTGTACGTGCCTTAGCTGAACAGAAGGAAAACCTTGTATTTATGCTTTGGGGCAGTGATGCCATACGTAAAGGTGCTCAGATAGACCGCTCACGTCATCTCGTGCTGACTTCACCTCATCCCTCACCTCTTTCAGCCCATCGCGGCTTCTTCGGCAACCATCACTTCAGCCAGGCTAATGCTTACCTTCAGGCGCACGGAAAGACGCCTATCGTGTGGTAAGTCGAATAAGATTGATAAATCTGATAAGTC
>CAMWVA010000087.1 GCA_947177575.1 uncultured Porphyromonadaceae bacterium
GAAAGGGTTTTATTGAAAAACATATCGAAATCATGGCTGCGACATTGAAATATCCGATTGGCATACAGACCTTTTCAAAAATAAGGAAAGGAGGATACTTCTATATAGATAAGACCAGTTATATTAAAAAACTGGTTGAAGATCCTTTATATTATTTTCTGAGTCGTCCGAGACGATTCGGAAAGAGTCTTCTATTGAGTACGATGCAGTCATATTTTGAAGGAGAACGCGATCTTTTCAAGGGTCTTGCTATAGACACCGAAGATACCGACTGGACTGTTCATCCGGTATTCATGCTCTCGCTTGGTTCGTTCAATCCGAAGTCAGAGGATTCCATAGATGACCTGTTCTCAAGTATCTTTATGCGTTATGAGATGATTTATGGTAGTTTACCGGGTATAAAAGATCTGCCTCAGAGATTCGAGAATCTAATAGTAAACGCGCATCAAAAGACAGGCAAGAGGGCAGTAATATTGATAGATGAATACGATGATCCTCTGTTGTCCACTCTTGATCGTCCGACCCTAAACTCCTATTACCGTCAGACATTGAAAGGAGTTTTTTCTGTGTTAAAATCAGCTGACAGCCATATCCATTTTGCCTTTGTGACGGGAGTATCGCGTTTCAGCCAGACCAGTCTTTTCAGCGGCGCCAACCATCTTTCCGACATCTCGTTTGAAGATGAGTATGCTGCCATTTGTGGCTTGACTGAAGAGGAAATTAAGGAATATCTTTCGGACTCTATCACGGAACTGGCTCAAAAAGAGAAAGTGTCAGCAGAAGAAGCTTTCGGAATGCTTAAGGAAAATTACGACGGCTATCATTTCTGTCAGGAAAGTCCTGATATCTACAATCCTTTCAGCCTGCTAAGTGCACTTAAATATAAAAGAATATCAGACTTTTGGTTTAAGACCGGAACACCGTCGTATCTTATTAATATCATGAAGAGGGATGATTTCATACTTCCTGAGCTTGATAGTATTGAAACTCTGGAGAGCGGTCTGAGCGTAAAGGAATCATACCTCAACAATCCTGTGGCATTGCTGTTTGAGGCAGGGTATCTCACAATAAAGGGATATGACTATGAGAAGAAACTGTACACATTGGCACTTCCCAATATGGAAGTGGCGGAGGGATTCTCAAAAGCGCTTATGCCGATATATTCCGGCTGTACAGAGCGAGAATGCGAAGATCTGATCAGTAAAATGAGAAACGCAATAGTCGATGGTGAGGCAGAACATTTCATGGAGCTTTTGCAGACCTTCCTTGAAGGCAATCCATACGGTAACACAGAGATAGCTAAACGGGAGTGCTATTTTAAGAATAATATCTATATCATCTTCCGTGCGTTGGGATTCCTGCCGCGAGCCGAGGAACAGACATGTCAATCACGGATGGACGTAATGCTGAGGACACGCAGATTCATCTATATCTTCGAATTGAAGACTGATGGAAGTGTAGACAAGGCAAGAGACCAAATAGAAGATAAAGGATACGCAAGGCCATACACACACTCAGGTAAAACCATTATCAAGATTGCCGCCAACTATTCAACGAAGCGAAACAATATCGATGGGTGGAAAATAATTTCGGTTTTTCAATAGATTGATATACATGTTATTTATTTTTTGCATTTTGAAGATATTTTATTAATTTTTGGGAAAGTTCTTTTTATTAAAAGGATTATTGAATCATGAAGGCGACATTGAAATACCCGATTGGCATACAGACCTTTTCAAAAATAAGGAAAGGAGGATACTTCTATATAGATAAGACCAGTTATATTAAAAAACTGGTTGAAGATCCTTTATATTATTTTCTGAGTCGTCCGAGACGATTCGGAAAGAGTCTTCTATTGAGTACGATGCAGTCATATTTTGAAGGAGAACGCGATCTTTTCAAGGGTCTTGCTATAGACACCGAAGATACCGACTGGACTGTTCATCCGGTATTCATGCTCTCGCTTGGTTCGTTCAATCCGAAGTCAGAGGATTCCATAGATGACCTGTTCTCAAGTATCTTTATGCGTTATGAGATGATTTATGGTAGTTTACCGGGTATAAAAGATCTGCCTCAGAGATTCGAGAATCTAATAGTAAACGCGCATCAAAAGACAGGCAAGAGGGCAGTAATATTGATAGATGAATACGATGATCCTCTGTTGTCCACTCTTGATCGTCCGACCCTAAACTCCTATTACCGTCAGACATTGAAAGGAGTTTTTTCTGTGTTAAAATCAGCTGACAGCCATATCCATTTTGCCTTTGTGACGGGAGTATCGCGTTTCAGCCAGACCAGTCTTTTCAGCGGCGCCAACCATCTTTCCGACATCTCGTTTGAAGATGAGTATGCTGCCATTTGTGGCTTGACTGAAGAGGAAATTAAGGAATATCTTTCGGACTCTATCACGGAACTGGCTCAAAAAGAGAAAGTGTCAGCAGAAGAAGCTTTCGGAATGCTTAAGGAAAATTACGACGGCTATCATTTCTGTCAGGAAAGTCCTGATATCTACAATCCTTTCAGCCTGCTAAGTGCACTTAAATATAAAAGAATATCAGACTTTTGGTTTAAGACCGGAACACCGTCGTATCTTATTAATATCATGAAGAGGGATGATTTCATACTTCCTGAGCTTGATAGTATTGAAACTCTGGAGAGCGGTCTGAGCGTAAAGGAATCATACCTCAACAATCCTGTGGCATTGCTGTTTGAGGCAGGGTATCTCACAATAAAGGGATATGACTATGAGAAGAAACTGTACACATTGGCACTTCCCAATATGGAAGTGGCGGAGGGATTCTCAAAAGCGCTTATGCCGATATATTCCGGCTGTACAGAGCGAGAATGCGAAGATCTGATCAGTAAAATGAGAAACGCAATAGTCGATGGTGAGGCAGAACATTTCATGGAGCTTTTGCAGACCTTCCTTGAAGGCAATCCATACGGTAACACAGAGATAGCTAAACGGGAGTGCTATTTTAAGAATAATATCTATATCATCTTCCGTGCGTTGGGATTCCTGCCGCGAGCCGAGGAACAGACATGTCAATCACGGATGGACGTAATGCTGAGGACACGCAGATTCATCTATATCTTCGAATTGAAGACTGATGGAAGTGTAGACAAGGCAAGAGACCAAATAGAAGATAAAGGATACGCAAGGCCATACACACACTCAGGTAAAACCATTATCAAGATTGCCGCCAACTATTCAACGAAGCGAAACAATATCGATGGGTGGAAAATAATAAGGTGATATACACAACATATAAAAGTAATAGAATTGAACAACTTACTATCATTAGCTTTATTTTTATTCTGTTGGTAGGGAAATATCGTTAGTTATTTATATATTTGCAACCGTAGTTGAATCAACCAAGGTTGCAAATATATAAGTGTATGAAATTCTATAATCGAGAATTTGAGATAGCAGAACTGCGACGTATCAGGGAGCTGGCATTCACGCGTAATTCAAGAATGACTGTTGTTACAGGTCGCAGACGTATAGGTAAGACAAGTCTTATAAAAAAAGCTTTGGACGATAATCCGGATAGTCCGATGCTTTATTTCTTTACGGCTCGTAAGACGGAAACTGCCTTAGCAACTGATTTTGTGAGAGCGAAATCGATATTGTTGGTATAAAGACCGATAACCGTAAAGCTCTTGTAGCTGAAGTGAAGCGTCAACTACGTAATTATGACCATAAAAAGTTTATGGCAAAAACAGAACGTATTAAAAATAGCGCTTTGGCACAATATGAAATTGAAACGGGACTTTTCACGATGGAAGATATGTAAAGGGATGTTATGTTGAAGTAGTTACCTGTTTTATGACAGAATAGAGGTGATTTGTGAAAATCGGATTTCAATAATTATCATTAACTTTGCATAGCAGACTTCTGTAGGTTGATAAGAGTGTCAGAATCTGGTAAAAGAATGAATATATGTAGAGTATGAAGGAACAAAATATAAACAGACGTGATTTTCTGAAACGACTTGGTCTCGGTGCGGGTGTGACGGGGCTTGCTTTAGCCGGTTGTGAGTCATCTTCCAAGAAGTTGGCTGACGAGCATACAGCTGCCGGAGAAATACCGACAGACAAAATGACTTATCGTACCAATCCTAAGACAGGTGATAAAGTGTCAATACTTGGATACGGGTGTATGCGCTGGCCGACTATACCGTCTGAAGAGAAAGAAGGTGAAGATGTTATTGATCAGGAGACTGTAAACCGTCTGGTAGATACAGCCATCGCCCACGGTGTTAATTATTTCGACACATCGCCGGCTTATTGCAAGGGCCGCTCAGAACATGCCACAGGAATAGCCTTGTCGCGTTATCCGCGTGATTCTTATTTTATAGCGACTAAGATGTCTAATTTCGCTCCTCAGACATGGAGTCGTGAGGCATCAATCAATATCTATCGCAATTCGCTCAAAGAACTTCAGACCGATTATATAGACTATATGCTGCTTCATGCTATCGGTACAGGCAAGGGTATGGAGGAATTCAACGCACGTTATATTGATAACGGTATACTTGATTTTCTTGTTGCCGAGCGTGACGCAGGACGTATCAGAAATCTCGGTTTCTCATATCATGGTGATGTCGCTGTTTTTGACTGGGCGCTTGCCAACCATGATAAATATAAATGGGATTTCGTACAGATACAACTGAATTATCTTGACTGGAAACATGCCAAGGCATTGAATCCACGTAATACTGACGGTGAATATCTGTATGGAGAACTTGAAAAACGAGGCATTCCTGCCGTAATTATGGAACCGCTGCTCGGCGGACGTCTGTCGAATGTACCTGACCATATAGCTACCCGTCTGAAACAGAGAGCGCCGGAGAACAGCGTAGCTTCCTGGGCCTTCAGATATGCAGGTTCACATCCCGACGTACTGACTGTACTAAGTGGTATGACTTACATGGAACATTTGGAGGATAATCTGCGCACTTATTGTCCTCTTGTGCCGCTTACTGAAGAGGAGACACAGTTTCTTTATGATACGGCTGACCTGATGGTGCAATATCCTACAGTAGCCTGCAATGACTGTAAGTACTGTATGCCTTGTCCTTACGGCATTGATATTCCGGCTATACTTCTGCATTATAATAAGTGTGTCAATCAAGGGAATGTGGCTGAAAGCCGTCAGTCCGAGAACTATACTAAAGCACGCCGGGCATTTCTGATAGGTTATGACCGTTCTGTGCCGAAACTCCGTCAGGCAAGCCACTGTATAGGCTGTAATCAGTGTTCGCCTCATTGTCCGCAGTCAATAGATATTCCCAAAGAGCTGCATCGTATCGATAACTATGTGGAAGCTCTTAAACAGGGAACAGAGATTACAGTTGCCTGATAAAATCTGAAAGGAAAAAGCAACACCGACCTTAATTGGAATCAGTGCTGCTTTTTATATTAAAATCGCCTTACTCTGCTTCACACAGAGTAAGGCGGGTGACTGTCATACTGCAAAGACAGTCTGTGTGGACTTTTATCTTCTCACTATCTTTTCAGCTTTTACGGAGCCGTCGGTGTATTTAGTCTGACGAATGAATATACCGTTCGTTGGGTTTACAATAGCATTACCCATAAGGTCATAGTAACGTACAGTTACAATATCTTTAGCTGCCGAAAGTTCGTTGACCTTGGTGTACTGATCAACCCATACTATATCTGAGTATAGGGTATTATCATTACCTTTGTAAAGTGTACGGATACCGAGTGTGTCGAAACCTATTGAGTAGATGACAACGTCATGCTGTACACCTGAAGCATAGAAATCATAAGAATTGAAACCGAAAGGAATTTCAGTAACCATTGTCTCACCTTCAGGAAGTTCATACTCATCATCGTAGAATTCGTATGGCTCACCGTCAACAATCACTTCATAGTACAGTCTAGATTTATCAAGCGGCTGCTTATCAGCATCAACTGTAGGGAAGTTGAAAGTTATCTCAGGATAGTAGTCCCATTCCTCATCATAATCATAGAAACTTGTTATTACAGGATTCTGGAGTTCGGTGACTTTAGCATTCGGATCAGGCACACAGATGTAAGGAGCATCGACGTAGCTATAATAGATAATTTTGTCGGGCACAGAAGACAGCAGGAAGGTACCTTCAGGACACGAGAGAATCTTCTTCTCAGCATCGTAATCGAATGTCATGCTATCTTCGATTACAAACTGATTATATGAACCATTCTCATCTTCTAATTCTTCCATGTGACCTGTAAGGAAATATACCATAGCTGAGTAATCCCATGAGATACCAATATACTGGGCATTCTCAAATGTGACTTTGTCACCCTCGATAGTACCGATAACGGCAGCTTCAGGTATTCCTGTAAACGAACCGGCAAAATACATCTTATCCCCATCTACTCCTATCTGTACATTGCGTGTTGATATACCTGATACGAGACTCCATGTTTCCATTTCTACCTCTGCAGGTGCTTCAACTGTTACACCAGTCACTTCCTTCATCGATAAAAGAAGATCGCCGTTAGCCTGCCATGACCAGTAAGGATCAGCATCTTCTTTTTCAATCCAGGCACACTGACCAATCATTGTCTCCGGTTCGGTAGGCTCAAGGGTGCCGTCAGCAAGAATACGGAAGGTGTAATCCTGATTTTCTGTGGGATAATACCAGCCACCTTCTCCATCTTCCGATTCGATAAATTCGAGTTTCAGGGCATAATCATAATATTCTTCTACATCCCCGTCGCCATAGTCATACACTTCATGACTTATAAGCTGCGGAAAAGTAAAAGTCACTTCATCACCGCTGACATTACCGACAATCCAGTTTTCTTCACCGTCGAAGAAGTATGATACCGGATTCTGAATATACATCTTACTACCATCAGGAGAGGTAACGACACGTGATACAGTTCCGTCAAGATAACCGGTGAGCATACCGAAAAGCCAATTGTAGGCATAATAGAATCCGGTCTTATAAAAGACTTTCATCTCACCTTCGGGAGTGTAGTCGATAAGCTGATCATCAGCACCGGGACCTGCTATCTCACGCATAGGCATAGCTGTAGGTGCGACAGGAGCCCTCATAGGACGTTTGGTCTTACCGTTCTCACTGTTATTTCTTTCAAAATGCTTCATCATGCCACCCGTAAGGTCTCGGGTAAGAGAAGCCGGAGACGCTACCTGTCCGCTCATAGTCAGTCCACCGAGAGCCAGAGCCATTACAAGAGTAAAGTTTCTCATAAGAATTTGGTCTAAGTCAGTTATATATGTTTATCTATCTGTCACAAGTTACGTTTCTGTGAGCCTGCATTATGCCATTCCTTACGTAGTGTACTCAGATACTGCGGTGATACGCCGAGATATGCAGCTACTGTTTTCATCGGTACTTCACGTATTATCTCGGGACGGCGCTGCATCAGAGTTGCATAGCGTTCGGAAACATCACCGTTGAAGTTCAGTTCCCTTATTTCATAGCTATATAGCTGGCCTTGTGCCATGCTGAGAGCCCAACGTGCGAAGCTGTGCGAACGTTCTATAAGACTGTCAAAGTCACGTGCCGAAACCTTAAGCAATCTGGCAGGACAGCAGGCTTCAAAGAAGGCATGGGCATCAAGTGAGGCATAGTATGAATGATAATCCATAAACATTGTTCCCGGCATTGAGAAGGTATCCACCACTTCCTTATCGTTATTCCAGCGCCAACGCGAGATTATACCTTCGATTACCACGTATATATTACTGTCTATCAGACCGGCACGACACACCATCTCACCTCTGCCAAACTCAATGACTGTACCCAGGTCAAGAAACTCATCCATCACTTCGTCCTTAAGATGAAAGCGGCATTCATCAAGGAACAGACGTTTAAGCAGAATCCTGTCGGCTGTCGAAATTCTTCTTATTTCACCTTTTCCCATATAAGAGATGTCTTTTCTTTCTTTAAGTAAACTTAAAATGATTGAATATGGCTCAAAATTATTACCTATATCAGTATATCAAAATAAAGTATATTATTTGATAATTCAAAAATTTTATTATAAGACGTCCGAAATCTTTACTTAATTTACAATATTTAGTCCGTATGGTTTACTTATGTTATTAATAAGAATCAGTCTTAACCAATTGTATCGGAGTAGATACGATTGGTTAAGACCGATTCTTTAGGATTATAAAATTCGTTACATCTTCAGAAGTGAAGAAGAGTTGTCTGAGTTATTGAGTGAACGGCGTGCCGAGCGGAATATCGAGCCGAAATCGGTGGTATAGCTGAGCGAAAGTACAATCATATTTGAGTTATCCTTGATGTAGCGCTCACGATAAGAAGGATTGACAAGAGAATAATTCCATGCCGGATAACGTGTACCTTTAGAGTCAAACATATACATCCAGTCAAGACCTATTGTCCAGTGCTTATTGGGTTGATATTCAAAACTGAGAGCATCGCCGTTTTCATCTTTACCTACATAAGTGCCACTTAGATATTTACCTGGCACTTTACGCCAGTAAGAAATAGTGAACGGACCTTTATTCCACCACAGTGAGAAACTGGCATTAAAAGTTGTAAGGGTATGTGTCCACACCACGTCTGTTGTCTCATAATGATAGAGACTGAGATTGGCATTTATTCCGAATCCTGCTACCCCACTCAGTTTCATATTCAGATTTCCTCCTGCTGACCATGATCTGCGGGCATTTATACTTTGTGAAAGAAACATACGGTCGCCGAGATACACAACATCACTCATAACAAAGTTATTGACGTTATTGTAATTCATCAGTAACGAAGCACTGAATTTCTTATACTGGAACGAAGGCATAAGCTGATATGTGAAAGACTCCGACACTTTCAGATCAGGACTACCGTTAGAAATCAGATATGGCGACTGCTGCTGCGGATAGTCTGTGAGTGTTGACAGTGAAGGTATACCGGGTGAATATCGGAAAGCTGCTGCTAAATTCCACGGTGAAGATATATTCCATGACAGATATATGGTCGACAGATTACGTATGAAATGACGGTTATTCATATCATTCTTTATCCAGAATAGTTTTGCACCTGTAGCGGCTGAAAGATACACCTTCCCTATCTGCTGTCCGAGACGCACATACACATAATTGTTATTTTCTGTCAGTACTGGTTTGTAGTCAGTAGTGAGATAGGTGTTAGTACTACGTGATATGGTATTCTGGTACCCACCGGAAAGAGATGTATTATCGCTGAACTCATGTATATAACTGATTTCGCTTATGAGTGAACGACGACGGCTGTCAACATCCATAATGAAATTCTCAGTATCACCATCGGGATAAATATACTGGTTGTTACGACGATAATCGTTTGAACTGAGCGTACCTACTACCTGTACTTCCAAAGTGTTACGTGGATTGAAATCACGGCGGAAGAACAAGTCAAGTGATGGTGAGAAATTTTTTCCTGTACTCAGATTATCATTATCATACTCGCCCATATACGAATCGAACGTATGTGCTATCGAACGTCTCTTGTCGGTTGACGGGGTTGCTCTGAATGTGGCTGAGAAAAGTGTGTTGATATTCGGACTGTAGTCGTATTTGAAATTGATGTTGTGATAGGCATAATTAAATGGGTCTCGGTCGTGCTCCTCGAGATTCACACGAAAATCATCACCGATATAGCTTTCGGTCATATTGTCGTAAACATCCTGATAGTTACGCCATGAGGGATTGTAGGAAAGTGTGAATTGTGAAGGTCCCTGATGATAGGAACCGCGTATGTTGGCATCGACAAAGGTCGTATTGACAGCGCTGCGGCCCCATGCGTATATCTGGCCGCCGTCATTACGTTGCTTAAGAGTAATATTGATAAAACCGCTTTTTCCACTGTCGGCATATCTTGCCGGAGTGACACGCGAATATTCTATCTTGGCAATGTCCTTAGGCTGTAGGGCGTTGACATCTTCAATAGTAGATGGAATTCCGTTAATAAGAATCATAGGAGTCCCGCCGTCAACACTTAGCGTACGGTTAATCGGGTTAGCATCAAGACCGGCTAACGGCAATTTCTGAAAAAGACGTATAGAAGTTGAAGAGGCCTTGACATCCGTTACCGACGGATATACAATAGTACGTCCCTTGGAATAGGTAAGCTGATTGGCAGTTACGGTCACTTCATCGAGAGCAGTACCTTCATTTAGAAATATATTTCCAAGACTAAGGTTCTTTGATCCGGATTCGATAATAATTTCTGTTGTATTGTAACCTATCTGGCTAACCTCAAGAGTGAGAGCATTTATGACATCAGTATCAATTGTAAAAGAACCGGCTGCATCGGTAGAAGCAGCTGTCAGCAATTTATCGTCAGCCATAAGACGGCATGTGGCTCCGACAACAGCTGTGGAGTCTGTATCAGATAAAACCGTACCGCTTACTGTACGCGCCGAAGCTGAAATGACAGCAACGGCAAACGCTAAGAATAACATACTTAATCGAATCATAGTCAAAGGTTTTATTGTGTGTTTATGATATTGTTTATAGTTACTGCTTAAGGTTGTCTGCATTTCTTGTGCCAAGATAGCAAATTGCTAACATTTAGCCCATTATCGATTTTATTAACTGTCCGTTTCCGTACACTATGTCCGTATTTATGTACATATAAAATCTAAAGTGTTAAGTCAGGAGTAAAAGCAATTGGGAAATATTGACAATAGTAGTGCAAATATAGCTAATAAAGTTTGTAAATTTGTAACTTATTTACGTATTTTAATCAGTGTAATCAATGACCACAGACCATCTGAAAGGATATATTCTGGCAGCCGTAGCAGCCACAGCCTACGGCACTAATCCCGCCTTCGCCATACCCCTGTATGAACAGGGTATGAATCCCAGCACAGTTCTGCTTTTCAGATACACGATGGGACTGCCGTTTCTTGCGGTTATTATGTATATGCGCGGATTAACTTTCAGGTTATCTAAAGATGAGATAGGACCCACAGCTATTTTAGGTATTCTGATGTCACTGTCCTCACTGACTCTGTTTGAGAGCTATAACTACATGAATTCCGGTATCGCTTCGACATTGCTGTTTGTATATCCGATAATGGTGGCCGTTATGATGATATTCTTTTTTCATGAGAAGTTCAGACTGACTGTAGCTGTATGTCTGCTGATTATGAGTGCGGGACTGATTCTGCTTATGAAACCGCAGGGCGGACAGACCCTAAGTCCATACGGCTGTCTTTTGGTTATGGTATCGGCTCTCACTTACGCACTTTATATCATTTTTGTCAATGTCTCGAAGATTATCAAGGCTATTCCCACAACTAAACTCCTCTTTTATGTATTAGCCTGGGGCTGTCTGGTTTACGTGGTTATGATTCCTTTAGGATATGATGTCATATTGCCTGCCGTACCTACCGGCTGGCTCAATCTGTTGGCTCTTGCGCTTATACCTACTGTGCTCTCCTTAGCCTGCACCACACGTGCTATACAGTTGATAGGTTCCACATCTACAGCTATTTTCGGTGCGCTTGAGCCTGTATCAGCCGTTATACTTAGTATTACTTTCCTTGGTCAGTCCATAACCACCCGCGATATATTAGGCGGTTTTCTTATTATAGTGGCTACTACTATTATCATTGCTGATAAATCAGTTGATAAACTGATTCTTCATGTACGTAAAATGTTTCCTAAGATGCACCATAAATAACATTATATCATGAAATATACTATTATATCTCTGGCGGGAGTATTACTGAGCATTATATCGGTTTTGGCTCAGGAAGTACCCGTATTGCTGACAGCCAAGTATAATCAGAAAGCACCGTATAATGCCTCCTGTCCCGATGGAGCTGTGACGGGCTGCGGACCTACTGCCGTTGCAGAGATTCTGAATCTTTATAAGCTTCCTGCACATGGCTATGAAGAAGCACAGTTAGTGATTGGTGAGGACACTACTTATGTCGATATGAAAAGTATACTCTTTAACTGGGATGAAATTCTTGATTCATATACAGAGGGAGCTTACACGGAAGCAGAAGCAAAGAGTGTGGCCGACCTTATGTATGCCTGTGGAGTAGCTATGCACGTAAGTTACGGTTCTTCGACCAGTGTGACCAATTATGCCAAAATGCTTTACGGTATGCAGCATAATCTGCATATTTCTCCGGATAGCCGTTATCTACACAGAAAAAATTACTCTACGGCCGAATGGATTGAATTGCTGAATGAACAGCTTAGAAACGGTCATCCGGTATTTTACAGAGGCACATGGTTTTTCTATGACGATCGTTCGGATCATATTTTTGTGGTCGACGGACTTGATCAGAACGGATATTATCATGTGAATTTCGGTCATGGCGGTAAGGATGATAAATTCTGCGATATTAATGTTCTTAATCAGACAGGTAGTTATCCCGGCGGCAAAGGAGTTTGTTATAATGCCTCGCAAGTAATGGTGATAAATTGTTTTCCGACCCCTGAATATACTGATTATCCGCTACAGGCGTCGGTCTCTGAGGAAGCAGTTATACTGAACGGGGACATTAATCTCAGCAGAATAAATCTTCCTTTGGACGAATCATTTACTTTAAGTTGCCGTTTAAGAAACTGTAGCATGGAGAAAGTCTCGGTGACATTCGGCTGGGCGCTTATCAAAGACGGAGAGATTCTTGATATTTTAGGTCAGGGACGATACGGACTTAGTCCGGGTTATACATTCAAAGAAGCAAGCCATCGTACTGTGAAACTACCTGCTGATTTAACAGACGGAGAATATACTTTGGAATTATACTCTAAATCCAATCTTGAAGCCACATGGAAAGAAGTGTGGCAGGATGCTGTTTCTGTAGTTGATGTGAAGGTTAAGAACGGCAGAGCTACAATAACAGTACCCCCTAACCACAGACTCGACCCCGGACTGTTTCTTGCCGAGACTATACGTGAGGTAGATAACGAGTTTGCAGCCACAGCCCCGGGGCGGACTTTTGCTATGACAATTAACAATAATACCATCAATAACTTTGAACACACAATCCGCCTTGAGATTATAGCCGACGGAGAAGAGTATATTTATGAACTTACAATACCTGTCTATAGTCAGACTACTACTGAATTTCATGTGTTAGTACCGTCTTGTATAGCTGATCTGCAAGACAAAAATATAACCTCGCTTAAAGCCTTCTATTATTATGATATCGAGGATAGATACATAGAAATGACCACCGACGACCCTTATGCCGGTGTAAATTTAAAAGAGCTTGAAGAGATTATCGGCGATGTTTCTGTTTACGACATGTCAGGAGTACTTTTAAGAGTAATCAGAGCTGATGAAATAACAGCCGTATATAACGATTTCCTTCGCACTTTACCTCACGGCGTGTATGTCGTAAAGGAGGGAAACAGAACAAGAAAAATTATAAGATAAAACTGTATATGTATTGCTGGTGACATCACCCAAGCAAAAATCAAATCGCTAATTCATTCCGAATTTAGCGATTTTTCTTTTAATCACTATCGCCTATAGACACTATAATAGTCACTATCGAAACCCCTCTAAATCACATTCAATCGGCTTGATTAAACACTCTTAGAGTATGTTTACTTTTAGACTAAATTAAACATTAGGAGCATGAAAAACCCTCAACCAGAGTGTTGATAGGAGAAAAAAAGTTTTCATATGCATAAAATAAACTTCTATCAGACACATCTGACCGAGGG
>CAMWVA010000088.1 GCA_947177575.1 uncultured Porphyromonadaceae bacterium
GTCGTCTTTGAGATATTCGATGATGATGTTGGCAGCTGCACGATTTTTGGTCTTTACTTATCGGAAATATCTGCTCATTATAAGATAAAATTCCTTCTCCCCTGAGGCATATCAGATAAAATGTTTCAACTTTACATGGTCTATCTCAGCTCGGTCAATTAGTTGTTATATGATGTTTTCATCTTCATTATTTGGAATATCAAAAATAGATATAAATGAAGCAGATTCAAATAGTTCATCAAGAGAAAAATCAGACAGATATGTAATCGCTTCAGTTATACTATCGAATTTCATAGATTTAATTTCGCCTTTTGTTGTATGAATTTCCACTATTATCTGTTTTATATTTCTTGGCTTAGTATCATCTAAAACAGTTTTTAGTAGGTCAAATAAATTATTCTTAATTGAGTCTACCATTTCTACTGCTATCCCATACTTTTCTTTTTCTGATAATTTATCATATTTTTCCCAAGCCAATAATGCTTTTGAATGTTCATTCTCTGTCCATTCAAAATCAATACCTTTATCTTTTAAAAGTTTAGAAATAAGTGAAAAATCAATAAGAAATACATTAACATCATAGCTCTTTATCATAGCTAATGAAGTCTTACTCCAACTTCCTGCTAATACCGCTATTGAAGCACGGATGCTTGGGTATCTTTTTCTTATTGCTGAATGAGCATTACATATCCAGCTACCTTTATCTCTGTTATGTTTTTTATATCTGATATATTTACTCTCTAATAAGACCAAAGGCTGCATTGATTCATTAGTAATAACTCCGTCAATGTTATAATCATTGCCAAAGTTGTCATAGAGTAATAATTTTTTACTGGTTTTTCCTGTAATTTTATTATAACCAATTTCCTTTAGGAAATGACAAGGATAATCTTCTATAAATTTACTTATATAGTCTTGAATAACTGATTCCATATAATGTCCGATAGCTTCTCCTATCGCACTGCCTCCATTAGTTACTTTCTTAGTATCCATATTTTCTTATATACGATATATTAATTTTTTTTGAATAATGTTACTATTGACTCTCTAAGTTTAACATTATGACGTTGTGGATTTTCTTTCCATTTATCTCCACGTGTTCTAAGGACATCTATTCTATAACTATCAAAACCTATATTACATCCAATTTTTGCAATTAGCTCATCGGTTGGAATATGAACGCCATAAGGAGCTGAATCGCCAAGAATATACTTAGCAGTAGTATTTGGTTTTAAAATTCTATAATTATCTTTTAAAATTTTATATAAATCATTGAAATATCCCAATACTAAGAAATCATAACTCTTTTTTCCTCCCTTTGTTAATCTTAATTCTCCTAAATTTTCTACAGCATCTTTTAAGAATATATATTCCTCTGGATTATCTGTAATAAAATCTTTAGAAAACTGCCATTTTTCATCCTTTCTATTTATCTGTGTTGTAGCGCTGGTGATAAGTTTGGTCCTGACATTATTACATATATCAGCCCAGCAATTAGCATCACCTATAAAATACATTTCTAATCGTGTTCTATCCGCATAATCAAAATTATTTAGATAGGGTGGAGAAGTAAAGATGTGATCTGCAGTTTCGGCTGGAATAATATTCGTAGTATCTCTACTGTCACCCAAAAATATATGGTGTTCTGAGGTTAGGTCGCCATATAAAAAGTTAAAATAATGTACATCATCCAACATTTTAGTTATAAAGTTGATGTAACTACCGAGTCCATCTTTTGATAGAGATGTTATTTTAATTTTATTAGGCGCAATATACGGCCAGCCAGTAGCAGCTATAGAGACCTCTCTTAAACAACAGATTAATCCAGTATTTAAAAAAAGTTTAACATCCTCGTCTACTATATCCCGTATATAGTCGCGAATTATTAATAATTCAAATAAAGTGTTAGGAAGGAAGCATTTTAAA
Source organism: uncultured Porphyromonadaceae bacterium (assembly GCA_947177575.1). GTDB lineage: Bacteria > Bacteroidota > Bacteroidia > Bacteroidales > Muribaculaceae > Lepagella. The sequence goes on from CAMWVA010000088.1 coordinate 1,927, forward strand.
ACTAACTCAGGAAATGACTGTTCTACAATTGCTTTCTTTTTTTCATCTGAAATATTTATTGTTTGTCTGACTTTAATTTTAATATTATGGAGTTCTGTATATACCTTATCAATATTTATATTCCAATTTAACTTACATTTTGTAATAGGAAAAACAAAAGGATGAGCTTCAACACCATAGGAATTAATTCCCATAGTTTTGGCTGCTAAATTAGTAGTTCCACTTCCCATAAAAGGATCATAAACAGTGGATCCTTTTACTAATTTTTCCTGATCAAAGCTATGCATAGCTGCTTTAAAAGAAAAACCAGCAGGATAAGTAAACCATCTATAAATAGGTGCCTTTAAACAGTCCTTAAAGGTACCCCACTCTTGCATATCTATATTATCCATAAAGATAAATTATCAAATTTACCTGCAAATGTAGGTAAATTTCGTGAGAGTTTTACTCTGGTAAGATAAAGAAATTTTTCTTTAGAATAAGATCTATTTTTCGATGGAATTAGCTATAAGCGTGAGATATTATGAGTACGTGATGTGAAATTTATACCGATTTTAATTTTAATAAGTCTTCTTCCATCATAGATGAATGAAAGCATATAATTCCGTTTGTCAATTTGTTCTATTGCACCTTTAGCTGTTCTTTTTAGCTATAACTCCAAGACGTACAGAGATAATCTGCATTATGCGTGCTAAACTTTCTACACTTTTGTAGATGTATAAATCGGGCTGTATGGTAATTATGGTAAAAAAATCCGTATTTTGTTTTATGCGATTTGTAAATGTTTGTTGTAAATTTGTATTCTGAATAATCAGCCATAAACCAAATCAGTTAATGAACAATAACCTAACATTCGGTCGTAATATGAAGACTATCAGGCAGGTCGTAGCCGTAATAAGTATTCTGACAGTAACAGTGCTGTTTCTTGATTTTACAGGTGTCACTCAGGCTTATATAGGGTGGATTGCAAAAATTCAGTTTCTTCCGGCTCTGTTAGCATTGAATGTATTTGTGATTGTCGGTCTTGTGCTGCTGACACTTATATTCGGTCGGCTTTACTGTTCGGTAATATGTCCACTCGGTATAATGCAGGACGGCTTTGGCTGGCTTGGTAAGAAAAGTCGTAAAAACCGTTATTCCTATTCAGCACCGAAAAATGTATTACGTTATATTATGCTTGTCGTGATGACAGTGGCCATAATAGCCGGTATCGGTATTATCGTGGCGCTCTTCGCACCTTACAGTGCCTACGGTCGCATAGCTCAGAGTCTGTTTGCACCGTTATGGCAGTGGGGAAATAATATATTAGCTTCATGGGCCGAGACACACGACAGTTATGCTTTTTATAGTGTCGATATATGGTTGCGTGGAGGAGTAGTGCTTGCAGTTGCTATAGCTACTCTTGTTATATTAGGCTTTCTCGCATGGCGTAATGGTCGTACATATTGCAACACTGTCTGTCCAGTCGGAACGGTATTAGGTTTTTTATCCCGTTTCTCCTTATTAAGACCTGTCATAGATACATCTAAGTGTAACGGCTGCGGATTATGTGCCCGTAACTGTAAGTCGTCATGTATCAATAGCAAAGAACATAAAATAGATTATTCACGCTGTGTGACCTGTTTTGACTGTATAGACAAATGTCATCGTAATGCTATTTTCTATACTTTCCGACGTTCTGCCGGAGCTATCGCTGACAGCTCTTCAAAAGAAAGTATAGACAGCTCGCGCAGAGATTTTCTGACTGTCACAGCTACTATAGCAGCTACAGCCGCCGTACATGCACAGGAGAAAACTGTCGACGGAGGACTTGCTGCAATCGCTGACAAGAAAATACCTGCCAGAAAGACACGTATCGTACCTCCCGGAGCAAAGAGTATAAAGAATCTTACATCTCACTGTACTGCCTGTCAACTGTGTGTATCGGTATGTCCGAACGGAGTGCTGCGTCCGTCTACAGCACTTGATTCCCTTATGCAGCCCGAATCGTCTTACGAACGTGGCTATTGCCGTCCGGAGTGTACACGATGCTCGGAAGTATGTCCTGCCGGTGCTATCCGCCCTATAACCGTAGCCGATAAATCATCGGTTCAAATTGGTCATGCGGTATGGATAAAAGATAATTGTATACCCCTGACTGACGGTGTGTCTTGTGGTAATTGTGCCCGACACTGTCCGGTAGGGGCTATTACTATGGTTGCTTCTGTAGTAGATGATGAGACATCGCCGAAAATTCCGGTTGTCAATACGGAACGCTGTATCGGTTGTGGAGCATGTGAAAACTTGTGTCCTTCACGCCCCTTCAGCGCCATATATGTAGAAGGGCATGAGTGTCACCGATACATTTAATCTTGTCTTAGATAAAAATATTTAAATCATGCAATACAGACCATTAGGTAAAACCGGCCTCAATGTGAGCGTTATAGCGTTAGGTTGTGAGGGCTTTATGAACAAGACGTCCGAGACTGTCAGAACAGAGCTTGATTATGCTATCGGACACGGCATAAACTTCATTGATATCTATTCGCCCAATCCTGACCTACGACGTAATATAGGGGCAGCCCTTAAAGGCCGACGGGAGAATTTTGTGATTCAGGGACATCTGTCTACTGTATGGGAAAATGACCAGTATCTGCGTACGCGTGATATAGCTAAGATACTTCCGGCTTTTGAACAGCAGCTTCAGGAACTTGATACAGATTATCTCGATATAGGAATGATACACTATGTCGATGCCGAGGAAGATTTTCATAAGGTATTTGACGGTGAGATAATAAAACTTGCTCTTAGTCTGAAAGAGAAAGGTCGGATACATCATTTAGGTATGAGCAGTCACAATCCTGTAGTGGCACGTATGGCCGTCGAAACAGGTCTGATTGACGTGCTTATGTTTTCAATTAATCCCGCCTATGACCTTCAACCACCGAGTGAGAACGTAGATGACCTCTTTGATGAAGCCACCTTTGCCCATTCGCGTCATAACATTGACCCTGAACGGGAACAGCTTTATGAGCTTTGCGAACGTGAAGGTGTAGGTATAGATGTGATGAAGGTCTACGGAGGAGGCGATCTGTTGAGCGATACTAATTCGCCTTTCGGTAAAGCCATGACTCCGCCGCAAGTCATAGAATATGCTCTTACACGTCCGGCTGTGGCTGCCGTGATGATAGGTGTGCATAATATTGATGAGATAAAGGCTGCTCTCAGCTGGTGTGACGCTACGGCTGAGGAACGTAACTACACTAAAATAATGCAGAGTCTTGACCGTTTTTCATGGCAGGGACACTGTATGTATTGCGGTCACTGCGCACCATGCTCGGCAAAGATTGATATTGCCGCTGTTAACAAGTTCTATAATCTTACTGAAGCGCAGGGTATGATACCGGAAACTGTCAGAGAACATTACAAGGCGTTGAAACATCATGCTTCCGAGTGTATAGAATGTGGTGCCTGTGAGCGTCGCTGTCCGTTCGGAGTCAGCATTATAGAAGGAATGAAACTGGCAACGGAAAGGTTTGGCTATTAAGCTTATGGAAATGATAGAACTTGCGGGCATTCTTCATAAAGAAGGCTGTTCGTGTGTCATCTGTAAAGATGGCAGAATCTCGATATTCCGTCAACGGGGAGTAAAAGACCTGCTATACTTGCTGGAATCGGAGTCAGACAGACTTCAAGGTGCTATGATTGCTGATAAAGTAGTGGGCAAAGGAGCTGCGGCTCTAATGAGTCTTGGCGGTGTGGCGTCAGTTTATACAGATGTCATCAGCGGTCCAGCTTTAGAACTGTTAGAAAAAGCCCATATACCTGTCAGCTACGGTATCGCTGTACCTAACATCATCAATCGTGCCGGAACCGGAGTATGTCCCGTAGAAGCACTATGTATGGACTGCGAATCGGCTGCAGAGTGTCTTCCAAGAATTGAAAACTTTGTTAATAAACAGAATAATAACTGACAACATGCAGACTACACTTCTTTTTATGGGCGGTCTGGGTATGAGTGAAATTCTTCTCATAGCCCTCGTCATATTGCTCTTTTTCGGAGGAAAGAAAATTCCTGAAATGATGAAAGGTCTCGGTAAAGGTGTGCGTTCTTTCAAGGCCGGTCTTAACGAACTCGAAAGTGATGTAACCACATCGGAAGAAAAGAAAGCGGATAAATGAACTCTACTGAGGAAAAGCATAATTTCTGGTGGCATCTGGATGTACTGCGTACTGTGCTGATACGGATAATCATTGTCTCGGTGGTATGTGGTGTTGTGGCTTTTCTATTCAAGGAAGAGGTGTTCTTTTTTGTTTTAGCTCCCAAAGCAGATGACTTTGTAACATACAGGTTGCTTGACGCTATCTGCGGCAGATTCGGTTTTTCACCTGTGGGAACCTTCGATGTCCGGCTCATCAATACAGGTTTGGCACAGCAGTTTATGATTCACATAAAGACTGCTTTCTGTGTGGGCGTTATCTGTGCCTCACCCTATATTCTGTACCAGCTGTTTTCTTTTATAGCACCGGCTCTTTACGACAACGAAAAGAGAAATGCTGTCAGAATAGTTTTCGGTGGTTATCTTATGTTTGCCTTAGGATTGGTATTTAATTACTATGTGATATTTCCTCTTACGTTTCATTTCTTAGGCACATATCAGGTAGCTGGTGAGGTCGCCAACATGATTAGTCTTGATTCGTATATGAGTACGCTGATTGTAATGAGTTTGTGTATGGGTATAGTGTTCGAGATTCCTGTACTGGCATGGCTGTTCGCTAAAATCGGTCTGATTGACGCTTCGATGCTAAAGCACTATCGCCGCCATGCTATAGTAGCAATTCTTATAGTTGCTGCTGTCATTACACCGACTTCTGATGTGTTCACACTGCTTATAGTGTCCTTACCTATGTATCTTCTCTACGAAGTAAGTATTCTGTTAGTCAGAATGACCGGACCCCGTAGAGTATATACTGCTTCTCTTCCTTCTGTTTCAGTGTGAAAACTGATAGACAAGCTAACTATTGTATAATTAAGCCGCATTTGCCATCAAGGTAAGTGCGGCTCTTATATTTATCGGAATTACAGTATCGTTATAGTACAAAGGTTTGTTTCGGATAACTTTTGTATTGTATTATATAAAACCGAATGACCTTTCTACTGTTTCCATTTTAATGGAATAATTGAATCAATAGCACTTACTTGGCTGATACAATTATTAAGAGACAAATTATTGAATAAATCTTTTACCTTAAGTAATAATGAAAGTATTAGGAATAAACGGAAGTCCGCGTAAGGGTTGGAACACACAGACACTGGTAAAAAAGGCTCTTGAAGGAGCTGCTGATGCCGGTGCCGAAACTGAACTTATTGATCTTTATGCTCAGCCGCTTAAAGGCTGTCTGGAGTGTTATGCCTGTAAGCGCAAAGGAATAAAGACTGACGGTCTGTGTGCGATTCATGACAATATGCGTCCTTTACTCGAAAAGGCTCGCGAAGCTGATGTGATTATTGTGGGTTCACCTAACTATTTCGGGTATCCGACCGCAATGACTTTCGCATTTCTTGAGAGATTTCTTTTTCCGATTACCTCCTATCAGGTTGAGGACGGCAAACAGGTCCATGTTTTAGGTAAGCGTGTAGTCCCGGCCGGTGTGATTTATACAATGAATGCCGATGAAAAGTATTATCATTTAGGTGGCTATGAGATATCGATGGGTCGTGTCAGGGACACTCTTGAATATCTTTTAGGCTATGCCGAGCAATATAATAGCTATATGACGCTTCAGTTTAAGGATTATTCTGTAATGAATGCTAATATGTTCAATGGTGAGGCTCGCCATTTGCGCCATGAGACACAGTTTCCTGTAGATGAGCAGAAGTGCTACGAGATGGGAAAACGTCTTGTATTAAAGGCACACGAAATGAATGTAGAATAATCATTACGTCTTTATTTGTTGAGTTATGAAGATAATCATAATGACAAATAGACTATTAAGAATAAGAAGTATCATAGTATAAAGACGGAAGCCAAATCAAAGTTTGGCTTCCGTCTTTATACTATGATACTCAATACTCGTTATTTTGATATTTAAGCGAGTTCCTTCTTTGCGAGTTCGTAATCAGGCTCATTAGTTATCTGCTCGCAGAGAGATGTAGCCTTTACTATGCCGTTTTCGTCAATGATAACGAGAGCACGTGCATAGAGGTCCTGAAGTGGACCATCCTCGATACGTACACCGTAACGGTCGCCGAACTGGCTGCGGAAACCGCTGCCTGTCATTACGTTCTCAATACCATTGACAGAGCAGAAACGTGCGGCGGCAAAAGGAAGGTCTTTCGACACACAGATTACCTTAGTGTTGGGCAGAGAAGCTGCCTCAACGTTAAACTTACGTACCGAAGCGGCACATACATCGGTGTCAAGACTCGGGAATATGTTAAGTACTATGCGCTGACCTTTGAAATCGGCCAGTTTGATAGGCTGCAGATCCTGACCTACGAGATCAAGTTCGGGTGCTGCAGCGCCTACTGCGGGCAACTCACCGTGTAACTTCATCTCAAGACCGTTCATAAATACTGTGTTCATGGTAACAAATATTTTATTATAATTTTTGTGCTTCCACTATAGAAGCCTCTATTAAAGAAACGGACTGACCACCGTTATAGTTTGTATGAGAAACTGTACTTTAACAATATTTATCTCCTTACATAGCTCTTTGAGAATAACATGTTCTAGATAATAGTATATCTGAGTTTTGTAAGTAGCTCTTAAAAATTAATGAACATATAAAATGCAGTTATTTTTGAGGTGATTTGGACGCGGAGCGAAGGAGGATACTTTAGTATTCGACTGAGTGACAAGTCCAAAGCAGTCGAAAATAACAAATTTTATAGTTCAAGATTCAAAGGGTGTACATGAAAAAGATATATCGTTTAATTTTTAAGAGCTACTTAACTGTTTAAGTATAGGATTCAAGAGTGAAAATAGAGCGAAGCTCGGAATCAGACATTTCGGCAAGCCATTTTTCACCAGTACCGACAGTTAGGTCAGCGAGACGCTTTTTATCCTGAATCATCGTATTGATTTTCTCTTCGAAAGTACCTTTGGTGATAAAACGGTAGACCTGTACATTACGGTGCTGACCGATGCGGTAAGCACGGTCTGTAGCCTGGGCTTCGACAGCTGGATTCCACCATAGATCGAAATGAATAACGTTGGTGGCAGCTGTGAGATTAAGTCCGGTTCCGGCCGCCTTGAGTGACAGTACAAATACTTGTGCAGAACGTTGATTTTGGAATCTCTCAACCATCTCGTTACGCTTTTTCAGAGTCGTACCTCCATGATAGAACATGGAGGGAATATCTATCTTATCAAGCATCTTTACAATCAGATCACCCATCTCTTTGAACTGAGTGAAGATAAGAACTTTCTCGCCGCTATCTACAATGCCGTGTACAAGATCCATAAGCAGCATGGCCTTACCGGATAAGTTAGCATCGGCTTGCTTTGTCTTGAGAAACTGTGCAGGATGATTACATATCTGTTTAAGAGCCATTATCATTTGAAGTACCAGCCCTTCACGCTTGAAAAGCGAAGCATGATCTTTTCCTGTGATACCTTCTATCTCGCGCATGGCCTCGTTAAGAGTCTGTTGATAAAGTGCACTTTGGTCAGGTGTGAGTGAGGCATATTCATCACGTTCTGTTTTGTCTGGAAGATCAGAGATAATAGATTTGTCCGATTTGAGTCGACGCAGCATGAAAGGAGAAGTTGTAGCTTTGAATCGTTCAGCGACCTCTTTATTACCTTCAAGCTGAATAGGACGCCCGTATTTCTTATTAAATTCCTTCAGTGTGCCGAGTAAACCTTTATTAGCAAAATTCATTATACTCCAGTATTCCGATAGACGGTTTTCAACTGGTGTGCCGCTCATGGCTATATGCCCTATAGCTGGAACCGAATTTATTGCTTTGGCCTGTGCAGTTGTACTGTTCTTTATGTTTTGCGCTTCATCAATGACAAGGAGTTCCCATTTCAGTTTCTTGAGTTTGGCTACATCGCTACGCATCACTCCGTAAGAAGTCAGCATCACGTCAGCTTCGAACGTATCAAGATTACGATTTGGTCCATGATATATATCGACTTTAAGAGCCGGAGCAAAACGGGTACACTCTTTCTGCCAGTTGGTGAGAAGACCTGTAGGTACCACTACCAAAACTTTACATTTATCAAGTCGTCCGTTCTCTTTAAGTCTGAGCAAAACTGCTATTACCTGAAGGGTTTTACCCAGACCCATATCGTCAGCAATAATCGCTCCGAAACCAAGCGAGAGATTATGCATCATCCATTCGTAACCACGCAGCTGATACGGTCGCAGTTCGGCTTGTAGTCCTGCTGGTAGCGGCAGAGTGGGAGACTGCCGGAATCTATCAAGCAGTTCGCGACATGCAGTGGTGAGAGTCACAGGTGCGTCTTTGTAACTTTCGGAGAGTGCTATTGCAAGCATTTCCTGTGATGTAAGCCGCTCACCTTTCATAAGCTGTTTACTGATTCTTTCAAGTTCTTCGGGTGTTGTGAAGATATATCTGCCTTTGAATTTTACCAATTCACCGGCATGGTGCATTATGTCTTTAAATTCTTCAACCGAAATTGCTTCATCACCTAAGGCTACCTCCCAACTGAATTCCAGTAATTCATCAAGACGTACGTAACTCTTGTTTTCGGAGGTACTTTTACGGCCGATTTTTACTGTTACCTTTGGTGTAACAAGTTCGCGTAGTGATTTGGGCAGTATTACATCTACACCGAGTAGGCGCATTAGAGGTAATGTTTTGAACAGAAAAGGCACGAGCGAACGTGTGTCGAACTTCATGGGTTTTGTACCTTGAGCTGTGATATAGTTACGTAATTCCGGCATATAGTCAGTTAGTGAGGTAAGCTTTGTCATAACCTCAAGTTGTTGGGTAGCGAAAGTAGGATTCCCCATAAAATCAGTAAACGGAATACGTTTTACTATTGAGTTACCCTGTTCTGAAATAGCTATATACAGATTAACTGAGAATTTCGTGCTTTTTTCATCGACCCAGAGGGAAAACTTGTATCTTTCATCAAGCATAAAGAATCTATCGGTCCAGACCTTTATACCTCCTGGAATATTGTTTTGACCTATACCTGAAAAACGCTGTGGTTCGTTAAGAAAGAAAAGATCAGAAAGAGGCTCATGAAAGTATTGTATACTACTGATCTGTGTTATCATAACGTTTAGCATGTTACACAGTAACCATTCTCCGGCGTTCAGCACGTTTTCTCTTCCGTAGACAACTGCTTTGGCAGGTACAATATCCGTAACCGATTTTACAATATTTCGAATTTCGCTATGTAGTATCGCTGGTTGCCAGAGTATTCTGTAACTTTTGCCTGCGGACACGATAGCCGGTACGATATCTTTGTGTGAAAGCAGATTGGCCGCCAGCAACCACATTTTATGCATTGCCTTCACCCATGGCTGGCTTGTAAGATACATGGCAGGAGTAATATGTGCTAAACGTTCGATGAAATCGGTAAATGATATTTTAATACTTTTTCCTGTCGGCGGTGTTAGTGTGACCTCGGTATCGTAAGATGTTTTGTCAATTCTGAATCCTATTTCTGTACCGGGTTCAAATACTTCCGGTGCGTCATTATCAATAGCTGTATTAAGAGTTTTGGCAATGGATTTGCTTATTGTGTTGAGTTGTTTGATATAGATTTTCTTGAAATCACTGCTGATTGAGAACGGAGGATTGTCAGCAAGAAGCTGAAGTAGTTCATCGCCTATCGCAGGTAGTTTTGAGAAATCAGGGTCAGATTCTTTCCATTCATTGTTGTTAGCGTCAACAATTTTTGTGGTACTGATAAACTTATCAATATGAGTCGGATTAAGATTTTCGGATGCTGTTTCGGTAAGAAGACCACGTTTTTTAAGTTCATCAAGTAGATTAAGTCCGTGTAATTCAAATACAAGGAAAGGATTATTATCGATCTCTTCACTTATTTTATAGATAACAGCTGCCAGATGTTTACATGGTACTGCCCAGTCCGGACAGCTACATTCCATACCTAAATCTTTCCATGAACTCGGAAAAACCTGTAATCCACATTCTTTAGCAATTTTAAGTACTTCAGGATCAAGACGGCGTTGCATCAGTGCTGCAAGAACCAAAGGATGAGTTGTAAGTAAATCTACAAATGCTTTGGTTTTTCTTTTGTCAAATTGTGGTACTGTAATTACCTCTTTATAAGGAGTAGGTCTTGACCCCTCTACGCGGGCTGCGATTCTACCATCCTTTATATCAATGCTTCTTACTGCACCTGCACGTGCATAAGTCGCACCACGTGGCAGGCGATTACTGTAATCAATATGTTGTAGTGAATTAAGCCATTGCTCTCCCCACCATGTCGTTCCGAATTTCTTAGCCATATATTGTTTATATAGATATTTTGGACAGCTGTTTCTGCCATTAATATCTGCAAAGATAATATTTACGTTTAGATTAATAATTATGATAGGTCCCTTTGCCTGAATAAATTATGTTATAGTGAAGATATTTTTGGTCATAACTGAAACTTTCTGTAATTCTACAGAAAGTTTCAGTTATGACCAAAAATATCAAAATTATGGATTGTATTCTATCTCTAAGCAGTGGATATACCTTTATATAAAAGCATTAGTTTAGGTTATTTAAAGACTCTAAAGACTAATGAGTAAATCTATAGTTTTATTTACCGGTGAGTTCCTCCTGCTCTTTTGGGTAGCGGGCGCCTTCTACTGTGAATGAATCGAGGTGACGGCGTATCTCTGCAAGTTCTTCTTTCGTGAAATGGATATCGACAGCTCCGATATTGTCTTCCAGACGGCTGATTTTCTTTGTTCCGGGAATCGGTACAATCCAGGGTTTCTGTGCAAGTAGCCATGCAAGGGCGATACGGGCGGGAGTGGTGCCTTTCTGCTCAGCAAGACTCTCTACATATTCAGCAAGAGCAACATTATGCTGGAAATTATCACCTTGAAAACGTGGGATAGTGCTTCGGAAATCATTTTCGGCGAATTTTGTCTGAGCATTGAAGCGTCCGGCAAGCATAGCTTTGCCGAGAGGACTGAACGGTACAAAACCTATGCCGAGTTCCTGAAGTGTAGGTAACAGCTCTTCTTCCGGTTTACGATACCACATGGAGTATTCACTCTGGACGGCTGTCACCGGACATACAGCATTGGCACGACGTACAGTGTCGGCAGAAGCTTCTGAAAGGCCCCAATGGAGCACTTTCCCTTCCTTTATAAGTCCGGCAAGACAGTCAGCTACCTCCTCAATCGGAGTGTCCGGATCGACTCTGTGCTGATAGAATAGGTCTATACGGTCCGTGCGCAGACGGCGGAGTGAATCCTCTACTGAACGGCGTATGACTTCCGGCTTGCTTGAAAGTCCGGTGGGACGGTTACTTTTATCAAGAGCAAGATTAGTGAGGTCATAGCCGAATTTGGTTGCAATGACAACTTCATCACGATAGGGCTGTAGTGCCTCGCCGACAAGCTCTTCGTTGGTACCCATTGTGTAGACCTGAGCTGTGTCGAAGAATGTTACACCCAGTTCGACTGCTTTACGGATGACCTTTATACACTCATCTTTTTCGGGATAAGGAGGGTAACTCTGTGTAAAACCCATACAGCCGAGGCCGATTGCCGA
>CAMWVA010000089.1 GCA_947177575.1 uncultured Porphyromonadaceae bacterium
CAATTATATAGCTTACTTTTTGTCAAACAAAAGAAACCGATAAGGCTGTTAAACAGCCTTATCGGTTTCTTTTGTTTATTTTTCTTATTTTACTGAACCATTAGTTTAGAACCAACGTACATAAGCGAAATCCTGACGGTGCGGAAGGTCTGCACTCTTAGGATACATACGAAGTCCGTAACGGAAGTTACCGGAATCTGTAAGTCTTTCCTTGAGTTCGTAGGTCAGTACCGAGCCGTCTTTGTGAACGACCTCCAGCGGAATACGCTTCTCATACTTATCCTGACCATCAACCACACGGTCGCATACAAGTTCAACTCCTATTGATTCGCCAAGACCTTTTGTGTCTATTACACATTTAACCTCAAGAGGTTCTCCTGTATGCAGAGCAGCTATAGAGGTTGAGAAGTCAACTGACAGTACTTGTATCTGGTCCCACTTGCTAACTACTTCTTCCTTCCACGCAACGATTTCACGGGCTTTAGCATAGTTATTGGCTACCAATTTAGCTGTACGCTTAGCCTCTGGTTCATAGAAACGGCTGATATAATCATCAAGCTGACGCTTCATAGTGAAATGAGGAGCTATATGCCCTATCGAACGCTTGATTTTGTCAATCCACTCAGGACTGTAACCCTTGTAATTCTTATTGAAGTAACAGGGTACTATCTCATTTTCAAGCATTGAGTATATAGTAGCAGCATCAAGTTTATCCTGCTGTGCCTGGTCAGTGAAGGTACGCTTATCAGTAAGTGCCCAGCCGGCCATTTCATCAAACTTATAACCTTCATACCACCAGCCATCGAGTACAGAGAAGTTGAGAAGACCGTTCATCTCAGCCTTTTCTCCTGATGTACCTGAAGCTTCAAGAGGACGGGTCGGAGTATTTAACCATATATCCACACCTGTCACAAGACGCTTGGCGACAATCATGTTGTAGTCCTCAAGGAAGATAATCTTGCCTAAGAACTGAGGCATACGGGAAATCTCTGTGATTCGCTTGATCAGACCCTGACCGGCACCGTCAGCAGGGTGAGCTTTTCCTGAGAAAATAAACTGTACAGGATACTGCTCATTATTAACAATCTTAGCCAGACGGTCAAGGTCAGTGAAGAGCAGATGTGCACGCTTATAAGTAGCAAAACGACGGGCAAAACCGATAATCAGAGCATTAGGATTAATACGGTCTACGATGCTCATTACTGCGCTGGGATCACCCTGGTTCTTGAGCCATTTCTCCTTGAAATCACGCTTAACGAAGTCAATAAATTTGTTCTTCAGTGTCATGCGCATATTCCATATTTCATGGTCAGGCACATCAAAGATACCCTTCCATGCCTTAGGATCACTCTGATGCTCAAACACCTGTGGGCCAAGTTTCTCAGCATAGAAAGATTTCCATTCGCTGGCAGCCCATGTCGGCATGTGGACACCATTGGTTACATAGCCTACATGACTCTCTGCCGGATCATAGCCTTTCCATACACCGGCAAACATCTTCTTGGATACCTCTCCGTGCAGCCAGCTCACACCGTTAGCTTCCTGACAGGTATTGAGTGCAAATACACTCATTGAGAAGCGTTCGTTAGTATCAGGATTCTCACGACCCATATTGATAAGGTCATTCCATGAGATACCTAATTTTGCCGGATACTCACCGAGATATTTACCGAACAGTGACTCCTCAAAATAGTCATGACCTGCAGGCACGGGTGTATGCACAGTATAAAGTGAAGAAGCACGGACCACTTCGAGAGCTACATTAAAGGGCAGGTGTTCTTTCTGTACATAGTCAGCCAGACGCTGCAGATTCAGAAGAGCGGCATGACCTTCATTGGCATGATATATATCAGTCTTGATACCGAGACGGTTCAGCATATATATACCGCCTATACCAAGCAGATATTCCTGCTTCAGACGGTTTTCCCAGTCACCGCCATATAGAGTATGAGTGATGTTACGGTCATATTCCGAGTTCATATCGAAATCGGTATCAAGTAGATAAAGCTTCATACGACCTACATTCACACGCCATACATGGCAGTATATTATACGGCCGGGATAAGGCACTTCAAGTACAAGGGCCTGACCGTCCTCACCAAGAACGGGGTCTATAGGCAGCTGTTCGAAATTCTGGGCCTCATAGTTGGCTATCTGCTGGCCGTCTATAGACAGCGACTGCTGGAAATAACCATAACGATAAAGGAAGCCGACAGCTGTCATATTGACACGGCTATCAGATGCCTGTTTGATGTAGTCACCGGCCAATACACCAAGACCGCCGCTATATATCTTAAGACAGTTGCACAGACCGTATTCCATCGAGAAATAAGCTACTGAAGGAATATCGTTGCGCATAGGCTTGCTCATATAGTCATTGAACATGCCATAAACCTTCTTGATACGTGCCATCATAGCATCATCGGCCAGTATCTCCTTGTAACGCTCGAACGAAAGACGCTGCAGAAGCATTACAGGGTTCTCACCTACGGTACGCCACAGTACTGGATCAAGGTCATGGAAGAGAGCTTTACCTTCACTGTTCCATACCCACCACAGATTCTTGGCCAGCTCCTCGAGTGGCTTAAGTTGTTTGGGCAGCACCGAGCTCACGGTCAGGTTGCGCCATACAGGCTGATTGCTATTGCTTACTTGAAGTTTCATTGTTTATTGCTTGAGTTGTATCTTTTATTGCTTTATTTATTTGTTTTTGCTTGACGCTCCGAGGCTCTTGCCTGTGCAACTGCGAATGCTTTGTCGTAGTGCTCGGCAAAAAGCTCCCAGTCAGCCATTGCGGCTGTAGTAACGGCAGCTTTACGTGCCTCCGCTGTTTCAGCTGATGTTGCGTCACGCTGTGCTGCTATCTGATTTGCTATCGCTTCGGCTGCCACTTCATAATTTGAATCAGTGCGTTCTATCACTTTGACACCGCTTACAGTGATATCATCGGCAAAGTTTCCTAAGATCCACTGTCCGAAACCTGATTTATCACTCGTTACGGTAGGCACACCGAAAGCAATACTTTCAAGCGGTGTATAACCCCATGGTTCGTAATAAGATGGGAACACAGTCAAATCAAGAGCAGGTAAAAGATCATAATATCCTATGTTTACTATACCATCATCTCCATCAAGATAACATGGTATGTAGACCACACTTACCTTCTTGTTGAAATATCCGTTATCTTCAAGATGACGTACACGACATGCTACTGAATCGCTGTCTTCATTATTAAGCCTGTGAGTCAGATAGTCAGGATATACCGGGGAATCTCCGTGACTGTCAAGGTCAAAACTGAGATCAGCCGACGGTTCTTTTACCCAGGCTGGAACAAGCACAAAGGCCAGTACTTCTCGGTTTGTATTCTCGGTAGATTCAAGACGTTCCAGTCTTACCAAAGCATCAAGATAAATATCGAGACCCTTATTACGGTATTCATTACGTCCCGAAGTAGCTACAAGTAACGTGTCAGATGGCAGATTATGTCCTTTAAGCAGTGAGCCTATCTGTAACAAACGCTCACGCCCCTGCTGACGCTGACGAGCATAAACACGGCTGCCGGGAACAAAATCGGGTTCAAAACCATTTGGAGTTACAACCTGAGGACGTATATCAAGTAGTTGTTCACATTCACGGGCGGTAAGCTCACTGACTGCAGTAAAGCAATCTGCCTGATGAGCAGCGGCCTTTTCAAGTGAATGTTTTGATTCCATATTCAACTCCCGGGCCATCTGATCACCATAATAGCCTTCAAAATAATCATATAGTGGCTTTCCATTACCACATATACTACGTCCTATACAAGTAGCATGAGCTGTAAATACAGTTGCAGCTTCAGGCATATAACGCTTGAGCCAGAGAAGACCCATACCAGTGGTCCATTCATTGAAATGACCTATTACCTTACGTTCGTCCACACCAAGATGATGAGCGAGCTCCTTCATAACTATAGCCGAGGCTATAGCAAAAGCACATCCTTCATCATAATCTCCGTATGAATGTAATGAATCTACTCCATAAGCTTCCCACATTTCGCCGTAGATTCGGGGCAATTCAGCATAGAGCGTATCAAACTTCACTAAAACCACCAGCGGTGACCCGGGTATATCCCAGCGACCTACACGTATCTGAAGCCCTAAAGGCAACTTCAAATGAGTCGAAGCGCTTTTCAGTAATGTCTTTTTCTCTACAAAATATGGTGAAGGCCGCTCAGGACTCCATACATCAGGTCCTATAAATACAAGCCTATCATCCAGTTGACGGTGCAAAACACGTGCTTTGGTTGAAAGCACGGTATATATACCGCCTATTTTATTACATACTTCCCAACTTGATTCCATCAGCAGCTCTATATTGTCTGCTGTACGGAAATTGGCAGTTTCTTGCATCTCTCTTAGATCTTTCGTAGTTTAGTTAAGCCTCTTCTGCACAGTGCTTCTTATGTACGGCACTGAACTGAAGCAGCGTTTCAACACGCTTTATTAAGAGTGTTCGGACGGCTTTAGACCGACCTTTGAAAGTGCAAAGTTACAACTTTTCAGCTTATTGTGCAATTCACTTTAACAATTTACAACCTATCCCTCATAAAAAATAATCCCTCTCATAATATCAATATCTATTGTCCCTCCCTTCATCCCTATATATTCTTAAAATATAGTATATGACCTCAAGATATAATATACGACATCTCTACCTTGTACATATCAATAAGTTCTATCACAATAATTTTTCCTCCGACAGCTATCCAACCCTTCCTGCACCCACTTTACATTCACCCCTGCTATCCACTCCCCTATTTAAATCTACCAAAATCCTCTTTTAGCTTTATTTTCACTATTTCTTATATTTTTAACACACTTACTTACCCCGAAAAAACAAAACCACCCTCCAGCGCAAAGCTGCCACGAAAAAACAGATCCAGTCACCAGCGCGAAGCTGTTTCGAAAAAATAAAACCACCCACCAACACAAAGCCATCCTGAAAAAACAGATCCAATCACCAGCGCGAAGCTGTTCTGTTCAAAAGCGCAGCTTTTGTCTCTCTCGCAGCTTTTGCCTTTCACGCAGCTTTGCCTCTCGTAGTTTTTGCCTTTCCCCCTCCTCACTATAATTATCGGGCATGCGGCCACATACACCACATACCCGATAAGATTTATTATTATCCAGCCTGTCAGACAAGCTGACTTCTATTATAAATCAATTCACTTAAAACGGCAGATCATCACTATCATTACCCTGTGGAGCAAATGGTGCTGGCTGCTGACCGCCAAAACCGCCCTGTGGCGCTCCGCCCATACCGGCAACAGGTGTTCCGTAAGGAGGATATCCTCCAGTCGGTGTTCCTGAAGTCAAACTATCTGTCGGCATGCCCGGCCCCGGCTGACCTTCAGTAAGCTCACGAGCAGCATAAGCTCTAACATCAGTATACCAGCGACCGTTAAACTCACGGCTCTCTATATCTACCGACACCGCATAACTACGACCAAGCTGAAAGTTAAGAGTGCTTACACGGTCACCAAAAACATTAAACATTACCTTTTTAGGGTATTGCCCGAATGTCTCAAGCACCCACTCTTTTTTACGCCATGAGTTACCGGCTTTCGATATACCCTCTACCATAGGTATATCAAGGATTATCTTTCCTTCTATTTCCATAATATTATCCTGATTTATATCTACTTTTGATTAAAACTTGTCCCATATCATACTGTCATTCCATTCTGCATAAAAAGAACAAAGATTTATTCCGTATAATACAGCAGCGGCCGCCATATAATGGCGCCAGTGGAATGCAAAATTATATAATTTTACCCTATTTTCCAACTCTCTCCCACGTTTTTATTATATTTGCACTATCATCTTATTTGACTCTTCTCAACGTACTCCTTCCATCTTAATAATTATGATTGAAACAATCACCCGTTACTTCCCACATCTCTCTGCCAAGCAACGTCATCAGTTCGAACAACTCATGACTCTATATCCCGAATGGAATGAAAAGATAAACGTTATTTCACGTAAGGATATTGATAATCTTGAAATCAATCACCTCCTTCACTCCCTTGCCATTGCAAAATTTATAAACTTCACACCCGGCACTAAAATCCTCGATTTCGGATGTGGCGGAGGACTCCCCAGTATCCCTTTAGCTATAATGTTTCCTGAGGTCCAATTTCATCTTATCGACCGAATAGGTAAGAAAATACGTGTAGCACAAGAAATAGCTAATGCTATTGGCTTAAAAAATGTTACCTTTCAGCATGGCGACATTGGCGAATGCCATGACACTTACGACTTTGTAATCTCACGTGCGGTTATGCCTCAGCCTGACCTTCTGCGTCTCGCACGTAAAAATATATCTAAAAAGCAACGTAATGGCTACCCGAACGGTTTGATAACCCTTAAAGGAGGCGACCTCCAACAAGAACTCGCAACTATACGCACTCTCTCAGATGTTATAAACATTGACAGTTACTTTACCGAGCCTTTCTTCAGCACAAAGAAGATAGTATTCACACCCGTCTGACCCCCTCCGGTAAAGGCTTTCCCCACTCCATGCCCCCTCGCGAAGCCCCAAAATAGCCCCCACACCATGCAATATGGTTCACCTTAGCTTTCTGTCCCCTCGCGAAGCTGTTCAGTTCACAGGCGAAGCCTGTGCCCAGCACAAACCATGTATAATTTCCAAACCAATTCCTATGCAAGTAGCCATATTCCAACTATCCCTATTCGGTATCAACACTTACGTTGTCTTTGACACAGCTACCGACAAATGCGCAATCATAGACCCCGGTATGATAAATACCCGTGAGCAAAACGCTATCCGCCAGTTTATAGAGGCAAAGACACTTGAAGTCACCCACATAATTAATACTCATCTTCACATTGACCACTCCATCGGTAACACATGGGCTGTCAAAACCTTCGGAGCACCCGTATTAGCCCACAAAGATGATGAGTTTCTCGGACGTTCTTTATCCGCACAAGCCGCAGCTTTTGATGTTTCCGGTCAGGTAGATAATGTCACAATTGATCATTATCTCACCGAAGGTGAAGAGATACATATTGGCGAAGGTGTTCTTAAAGTGCTTCATGTTCCCGGTCATTCACCCGGCAGTGTTGTCCTGTACGACGAAAAAGACGGCTTTATAATAGCAGGCGATGTCCTCTTCGCAGGAAGCGTAGGTCGCGCAGATCTGCCCGGTGGCAATATGCAACAGCTTATCAGTGGTATAAAAAGCAAACTGCTTACTCTTCCTGATTCTACTGTTGTCTATCCCGGCCATGGAACTGCCACTACTATAGGCAGAGAAAAGCGCTTTAATCCCTATCTCGCCTCATAATCTAAGGATAAGCTTAAAATAAGCCGGCGTGTCAAAATTTTGACACGCCGGCTTATTTTAATTTCAAAGATATTCTTTACTTAACAGCATGACAAGCCGCTAATATAACCTCGCTCACTGTCGGATGTCCGAATATTACTTCTTCAATCTGTTGCAGAGTCATATTACGGTTCATCATATCAGCACACTGCTGCGCAAGGTCAGCTGCTTCCACACCCATGATATGTGCTCCGATAAGGACATCATCCTCTTTACGGAATATCAGTTTACAAAGTCCTTCAGGCTCACCCATAGCCAGAGCCTTACCATTAGCACGGAACAGGCTTTGTCCCTTACGTATGGCAATTCCGGCAGCTTTGCAGGCTTCTTCCGTCATACCTACCATACCGCACTCAGGCACTGTGAATACGGCCGATGGCACTATATCAAAACGTATTTCATCTGGACGGCCTTCAATAGTATTAAGAGCACGAAGACCTTGGAATGAAGCTACGTGTGCAAGCATCATACGTGCATTGACATCGCCTATAGCAAAGATATGGGGCTGAGATGTACGCATACAGTCATCTACCACAATACCGCGAGGTGACCAGTCTACGCCGGCGGCATCAAGTCCAAGACCTTCCACACGCGGTGCACGTCCGACAGCCATGAGAAGATCACTCGATACTACCTGCTTTTCTTCACTCTTAACATCGTATGTTACTACTATTTCGTAATCAGCATTCTGCTCTATACGTTTGGCTGCCGCTCCGGTTATGATATCTACTCCTTTCTTGCTAAGAGCCTGCTTAAGACGTTTGGCAATATCTCCGTCAAACGGTGGGAGTATCTGTTTCATATACTCTATCACTGTTACTTTTGACCCGAGGCTATTGAATATCGAAGCAAACTCCATACCTATTACACCACCGCCTATAATAGTCAGTGACTCAGGTATATGGTCTATATCAAGGAGACGGCTCGAATCCATCACACACTCAAGATTGTGTCCTTCTATCGGTAACGATTTCGACACACTGCCTGTAGCTATGATAATATTATCGGCCGTATATTCTTCTCCATCGGCTACTAATGTATGAGAATCTTTGAATTCTGCTTTAGCATTGACAACATTCACCTTAGCTCCC
Source organism: uncultured Porphyromonadaceae bacterium (assembly GCA_947177575.1). Taxonomy (GTDB): domain Bacteria; phylum Bacteroidota; class Bacteroidia; order Bacteroidales; family Muribaculaceae; genus Lepagella. The sequence goes on from CAMWVA010000089.1 coordinate 8,473, forward strand.
TTCAGCAGGGCTGCTACACCTTCACGCAACTGCCCTACTACCTCGTTCTTTCGCTCCATGACGCGATTGAAATCGAGAGTAAACGAGAATTCATCAATACCGAACTGTTCTGATTCCTTAATCTCACTCACTACAGCAGCATTACGGCAAAGGCATTTGGTAGGTATACAACCTTCATTGAGGCATGTACCGCCTAAAGCTCCTCCGTTAAACAGAGTCACACTCTTGCCACGGCGCGCGGCAGCCACAGCAGTTTCATAACCACCGGGGCCCGCACCTATGATTATAAGATCACTCTTAAGCATTCTTGAGTGCTTTATATGTGAGAATAGGGTTCTTAGCTGCGCCTGTTTCGTCAAGCTTACGCACTAAGGTAGTCAGAGGAGCATTCTTTACCTCATCGGGAGTTTCATGTGCTTCTTTAGCAACCTTGTGCATAACGTCGATGAATTCATCAAGCGTCTCAAGACTCTCTGTCTCCGTAGGCTCAATCATCATCGATTCGTGGAACAGCAACGGGAAGTAGATAGTCGGTGCATGGAAACCGTAATCAAGCAGACGCTTTGCTACATTAAGTGTGGTGACACCGGTAGATTTATCTTTAAGACCGTCAAATACCATCTCATGCTTACATACTCCTTCTATAGGCAGCAGATAGTCATCTTTAAGACTCTCTTTTATGTAATTGGCATTAAGAGTAGCAAGAGGACCTACATTCTTCAGATTCTCCTTACCTAAAGTCAGTATGTAGGCATAAGCTTTCATCATCACTCCGAAGTTACCGAGGAATGTCGATACGCTGCCAAGACTGTCCTTACCGAAATCTACATAGAATTTACCTTCCTCATTCTTACGCACACGAGGATTAGGAAGGAATTCTACCAGATGTTCAGCTACACCTACCGGACCGGAACCGGGACCACCGCCGCCGTGAGGTGTAGAGAAGGTCTTATGCAGATTAATGTGCATGATGTCGAAGCCCATATCACCCGGACGTACCTTACCTAACAACGGATTCAGATTAGCACCGTCATAATAAAGAAGACCGCCTGCATCATGTACCAATTTGGCTATCTCTACTATTTCGGTCTCAAACATACCCAATGTGTTGGGGTTAGTCATCATGATACCGGCCACAGTATCGTCAAGCAGCGGTTTTAGATCCTCTACATCTATCGAACCGTTTGGTTTGGATTTTACCTCTACTACCTGGAAACCGGCTACCATCGCTGATGCCGGATTAGTACCGTGAGCTGAATTAGGTACTATAACTTTAGTACGCTTCTCATCGCCACGGCTACGGTGATAGTGCTTCATCACCATAAGACCGGTCAACTCTCCGTGAGCGCCGGCATAAGGATTAAGCGTAAATTCTGCCAAACCTGCAATGTTGGACAAAGCCTGCTGCAGATTATAGTACAGTTCAAGTGCTCCCTGAGCAGATTCTGCCGGTTGAAGCGGGTGCACTGCCGAAAATTCCGGCATAATTGCAACCTCTTCATTGATTTTAGGATTGTACTTCATCGTACAGCTTCCTAAAGGATAGAAACCTGTGTCAACACCGAAGTTTTTGTTCGACAGATTGGTATAATGGCGTACCACATCAAGCTCACTTACCTCCGGAAGGTCAAGCGGCTCTGTACGCTTCAGGTCAGCCGGTATATCGGCCATGCCGTCTGTGCCGAAGTTATCGGCCGGCAGTTCGTAGCCTTTGCGTCCTGGACGCGAAAGTTCGAATATGAGTTTATCGTAATACTTCATTGATATTGTCTTGATGTGCATTGTGCCTTTAAAGGCAATGTGGCTCTCTTTAGAACTCAGGCTTCAAGCATAAGAGTTATGAGCTGATCTATCTCTTCCTTAGTACGCTTTTCGGTTACTGCAAAGGTGACAAGTCCTTCACCGGTAACCAACGGACCCATAAAGCCGTTATCAAGCAGATGCTTGTTGACCTTCTCCATATCAAGGTCAGTCTTGAGCGTAAATTCTTTCAGGAAAGGTTTTTCGCCGAATGCCGGTGTGAATTTGCCTGTGCCGATAAGTTTGTTATACAGATAGTGAGCACCGTCACAGCAAAGTTTATTAACTTCCTTCAGACCCTCTTTACCCATCAGCGACAGATAGATAGTAGCATACAGTGCCATGAGGCTTTGGTTCGAGCATATATTACTTGTAGCCTTCTCACGACGTATATGCTGTTCACGGGCCTGTAAAGTCAGCACATAAGCACGCTTACCGTCAGCATCTTTGGTAGCTCCTACCACACGACCCGGCATCTTACGTATCTGTGCTTTATCACAGGCTATGTAGCCTAAGTACGGACCGCCGAAAGACAAAGGCATACCTAATGTCTGGCCATCACCGCAAGCTATATCGGCACCCCAGCCCTTAGGAGTACGCAGCACTGCTAATGTCGAAGGATCGGCATTAATAGTCAACAGGCCTTTAGCTGCATGTATAGCATCGGCAAGACCTGTCAGATCCTCAATTATACCATATTTATTAGGCTGAGGTACAATAACACCGGCTACATCACCCTTCTCAAGTTCTTTCTTTATAGCTTCGAGGTCACTTACACCATCTTTTTCAGCTACTACCGTAAGCTCTACTCCATGAAAACGTGCATACGTCTCAACAACTCGTACTACGGCATCGGCTACAGTAGAAGAAATCAGGACACGGTTTTTCTTCTTGGCAGCTGCTACCATCATAAACATAGCCTCGGCTGTAGCTGTGGCTCCGTCATACATCGAAGCGTTAGTGGCTTCCATGCCTGTAAGCTCACATATCATCGACTGATATTCGAAGATATACTGAAGCGTACCTTGTGATATCTCAGGCTGATAAGGTGTGTAAGCCGTATAAAATTCGCTACGGGCTAACAGATGACCTACAGTAGCAGGACTGTAATGATCGTATGCTCCACCGCCTGCGAATATTTTCAGCTGACGGTTCTTCTTACCAAGCTCACCGAAATGACGGCGCAACTCTATCTCGGACATAGCCGAGGGTATATCGTATTCTTCTTTAAAGATTACCTCAGCAGGCACATCGCTGTAGAGGTCATCTATTTTCTCCACACCGATTTTATCCAACATCTTGCGGATATCTTCTTCGGTGTGTGGCATGAATTTATTACTCATATATTATTTAGTCAGGTTGTTAATGCACAAAACGTGGCGGGGAACACCGCGGCTCTCACTGTGTTCCCGCCACGCTCGGCCTTGGTTCCCGGGAGTAATTTCTGCGACAATTTCTATATGTCCGCTTCTTTTACTCCTTGATATTTCTTTTCTTATTCCTCGCAGATTTTTGCGTAGGCAGCGGCGTCGAGCAGTTCATCAATAACATCGGTGTCGCTTACTTTCACCTTCATAATCCAGTTTTCGAAGGCGTCTTCGTTGATAAGTTCCGGAGCATCCTCAAGAGCTTCGTTGATTTCAACTACCTCACCGCTCACAGGTGAAATAAGATCGCTGGCAGCCTTCACTGACTCAACAGCACCGAAATCCTCACCGGCGACAACTTCATCACCTACTTCCGGCATATCTACATATACGATATTACCTAAAGCGTGCTGTGCATAATCAGTGATACCTACAGTAGCGATGTCGCCTTCGAGTTTTACCCACTCATGTGAATCCGCATAGCGGAGTCCTTCAATGATCTTGCTCATAATCGTTTTATCTTGATAAGTTGTTATTGTTGTTTTTACTTCTTATAGTTTTTGTCATAAAAGCGCTTCTTAACCACTTTGGCAGGGAAGGTTTTCTTACGTATACGTACCTCAACTTCAGTGCCAAGTTTATCATAAGGCTTATTGATCATAGCCATAGCCACACTCTTGCCTGTAGATATCGAACGATAACCGGTAGTAATCTCACCTACTTTCTCACCGTTTACTTCTACTACATAGCCGTGACGTGGTATAGCGTTACCCTCGAGTTCAAGACCTACGATACGGCGCTTCACACCCTCGGCTTTCTGCTTAGCCAATGCTTCTTTACCTATGAACTCAGGCTTGTCAAGCTTCACGAACATCGAGAGACTTGCTTCAATAGGAGTTATATCCTCAGCCAGCTCATCACCATAAAGCGGCAGACCAACCTCAAAACGTAATGTGTCACGACAACCGAGACCGCAAGGCTGCACACCGGCTTCCATAAGCTTATCCCAGGTCTTACGTGTAAAATCATGGCTACCATATATCTCGAAGCCATCTTCTCCCGTATATCCTGTGCGGCTTACTATTACTTTTTCTCCGTCAATATCAAACGTCTTGAATGTATAGAATTTAATATCCTCTACCGGTATACCGAGCACTTTTATTACAGTCTCTTCAGCTTTCGGTCCCTGTATAGCTACTTCGCCGTAGTAATCGCTCTCATTAGTGACTACTACATTGTAGCCATAAGCATTCTTCTCTATCCATGCAAAGTCCTTAGCGATGTTCGAAGCATTGATAACAAGGAAAAACTCCTGGTCATTAACCTTGTACACCAGAAGGTCATCTACCGTACCACCGTCTTCCTTACACATCATGCCATAGAAAATCTGACCGTCAGGCGCACCTGTCACATCATTTACAAAGATATGATTTACGTATTTCTCGGCATCCGGACCAATCACACGCACTTCTCCCATGTGTGAAACATCAAACACGCCCACCTCATTGCGGACTGCGTTATGCTCTTCGGTAATACCTTTATACTGAATAGGCATATCGAAACCACCGAAAGGTGACATCTGTGCGCCTAACTTCACATGACGGTCATGAAGACACGTCTTGATAAGATTTTCTTCCATTTGTATGATTGTTATGTTAGTGTTCTTGACTTCATGTCGGCTCTCCGTCTAAACGAATGCCATTTAGATAAAAGGGTTCGGCCTCCGGCCGCAATTCTCCCCCAAAGTTAACAATTGACTACTTATCTACCAAATTTCCTACCCTAAAAAATTTCCTCTCACCCATTCTCCCCCTCTAACCACCTCCTTCCCCCCACTCTAATCACCTCCCTCCACCACCTCTCATCACCCCCTTCCG
>CAMWVA010000090.1 GCA_947177575.1 uncultured Porphyromonadaceae bacterium
AGGCTCTTCCCGAATCGGCGTGGACGCGACAGAAAATAATATTTTCCTCTGCTGACAAGTCTGTAGACCAGAGCTGTCTTATCTACATAGACATACCCTCCGTTGATAATATCGGAGAATGTCTGTATTCCCACAGGGTATTTTATCTCTGATGCGGTCATGGCCATAATGTCATTAATAGCGCAAAGATAATGATTTTCTTTACAATTTTACACATACTACTTTTTAAAATAAAAGTCGTTTCAATCGAGGAAGAGATAACGAAACAAATTTTCAATTAATTTTATCCGGACTTGTAAATTAGTTAATTTTTGTGTAGTTTTGTTGCCGACATTTATATAAATCCTCAATAACTAATACGTAACATAATGACAAACAGCTACTCAACTTTATGCCGCTATGCAGGCATAGTCATGTTGCTGACAGGAGCCACAGCATCAGCTCAGGCGTATGACAAACTTACAGTCACTTCAGTCAGCCCGGCTGACGGCAGCGTAGTATGCCAGCTAAAACAGGTCGTACTCCAGCTCGACGGCGTGGCAGACGAAGGTGTTGAATGGCAGGACGGTCTTCAGGCACCGGTATATGACGCCTCAGGCGAACAAGTAACATACGTAAAAGGTGCTGACAGCAACAACGGTTACATACTCCGTTTGTCTTCTCCCATAACCGAAGCCGGCACATATACTATCGAAGTACCAGCAGGTGCATTCTATACACCCAATTGGGAGACTATGGAATGGCCTTTACCTCCGGTTGAAGGTACCGAAAACGATGCTTTCACTCTCACCTATACGGTAGAACCTATGGAGCCTGTAGCAATCGAATATACCACTCCGGCAGACGAAAGCACACTTACACGTCTCAGTCAGGTTTCAGTCGAACTCAGTGGCGGCGACCCGATGTTCGGTATTGAGTGGAAATCAGGAGTCAAAGCGAGCATAGTCAATCAGGACGATGAGATAATGGAAGAAACAGCCACTATCCGTAATATGCCAACCGGTTATGTTATGAAACTTTCAAGTACCATAACTACTCCCGGAACATATACTATCACTATTCCTGCCGGTGCCATGTATGCAATCAATGGCGATATGATGCCTGTATATGGTACTGAGAACAAAGAAACATACCTGACCTATACCGTAGTAGAATCAGAACCGGTAGAATTCTACGGTTCAGACCCTGAAAACGGTTCAGTCGTGGCTCTTCTCGAATATGTGGCTACCTCATGGACTACAGATGTGGAATCTGATGTTGAAGAACTCTTTGTAACGAATGAAAACGGTGAGACTGTGACCACAGCATTCCTCTACATTGAAGGTACCGAGTGTTTCCTCACATTCGAAGATCTCATAACCGACAACGGAGTCTATACTATAGTTATCCCCCGGAAAACACTTTTCGCATTTGACTCCGAAGGTAACCGCATCATTGACAACTACAATGAGGAAGTAATTCTTACCTACACTGTCGAAAACAACGTAGGTGTGACCAGTATCGCTGAGGCCGCTAAATCTATACGTGTTATAAACGGTACAGTTAGCGTACGTGGTTTCGAGAATCCTACAGTAGAAGTTTACGATCTTACCGGTCGCCGTGTCAACACCGCCTCGAAGCTTCTTCCCGGTCTCTACATCATCAAGGCTACCGATGCCGCCAGGTCTGTTATTGAACGTGTACTTGTAAAATAATTTCTACTTTTCTCTGAAATTCAGATAATTAAAAGAGAAAAAAATAACATAGGGTGTGGCTATCTGCCACATCCTATGCTATTTTAATTATATATTAGCTTAAAGTAAATTATTGCTTTCAAAAAACTGGTTGGTATGACACCCTCAGTATATCAAAAACTGGCCTTGGAAAGACGTGAGGATACTGATCCATCTGCTTCGGTAGAACAATAATATAAGCTCCCGAAGACGTGAAATCAGGATTTTGGTTTGCGGTTCGGGTTTGCCGGGAACCAGCCTTTTCTGACTCTTTCTTCCTGTTCGATTACTTCCTTTATACTCCAGAAACAGCTGAAGGCTGTAACACCTAATAGAGCAGAGAAAAACAGCGAATTGACAATGAGTGAAAGAACAAGTGTTATGACACCGGCTATAGCGAAATAGAGCCGGCATTTCTTCTGACCGAGGTAATATTCACCTTTGATTACCAAAGGATGAAAGACTCCGATTATTATAAAGGTAGCAGCCCCGAGAAGAATACCGCCGAAATTAAGAATACTGTTGATGTCAGTCATTGAGTAATCCGGAAAAAGTTATGGAAATTCAGTCCTTGACAGGCACAAGAGGACCGGTGACATAGAGCATTTCGGTACGGCGTGCGCAGGTCTCACATGCCGGATAGAGATAATGGGTATGGTCAGTGGAGAAGGCACGCACTGCTACGGCAGCACGTGTAGCCGGACGATGACAGATTTCATGAGCACATTCTACAGCAGGACGACCTGTGGCAGTTTCCCAGAGAATCAGACGTTTGTCACGTTCACCTGTATCACCGAGTGTATAATTACCCATTACATTTTTAACTACGGTTATACCGTTTTCAGCTATTATTGAAGCCATGTGGCAGATTATAAGTTTTAGGAGATAATAAAAGAAAATTTCAGAGAGCACCTTGCTCTATAAGAGTAGCGACACGTTCTATTATAGCGTCTTCTTCGTTTTTTTCAGGGTGAAATCCGGCTTTCATATTCATACCGAAAAAGCGGCCGAAAGTCTGCCAGAAACCTGCACGAAAAGACCCTAAGAAGGCTTTGACAATATTAAATGACGACTGATCAGTCTCACGGTTGATGAGTTTGAGTAGTATCTTACCCTGATTCTTAGTCATATTCTTGACTACAGGTTTATACTGATCGAAGATGTCACTCTCAAGTTTTTTGAGATGTTTTTCACGTGTCTTTTTATCAGGGATAGTCTGTATGTACTCATAGGTCTCACATAGAGTAGAGAACGCTAACTTAGCGTAAGGTAACGTCTTACGCACATCACGCACAGTACGCCAGTAAAATTCCTCCTGTTTCTTGTTCTTAAATCTTAAAGGCGGGTACACTACTATATCTTTGAATACGGTCATACGTACAGAATCACCATATTCATCAACAAACCTGTAAAATCCCTTATAAGCCGTCACCTTTACTTTCGGAGCTTCAGTAGGCGCAGGCACAGCAGGAGGCTCAGTCTTCCGGGCCATAGCCCCGAAAACCAGCAGAAACATCAGTATGGAGAGAAACTTACGCATAATCTTACCGCTGAGTCGTCACAACGCCTTTTAACATTTCGATAGCCTGCCGAATAGCTTTGATAGACACATTATCCTCAAGCTGTACTACAAGTTCTTTCATATTTCATCAACTTTTAAATAAAACGTGGATAGAAGAACGAATATTGCGTCCGGACCATAGCGCATGATAAGTTCAAGGAAGGGTAATTCAGAACGGTAGACATGAGCATATTCAGAGCATATTTCTTGCAGGCGGACTTTCTCGACAGTAGAAAGAGCCGAAAGAGTATGCAACATGTCCCGTGGGAAAGCTAATGCCGTTTGTAAATCATGAAGCCGGTTGCACAATTCGGAAAGCAGATGGCCTTCGACATCTGTATAAGCGACTATAAGGCTGTCGTGCAGATGCTCGAAATAGGCACTACGGCCATAAAGAGCATTAAGTGCGCCAAGATGTACCGAAGGCCAGCGGCCATGACCGGACATACGTACATCTTCGGGACGCAGACACTTCAGCATACCGCTACCTCCTTCAACAGACACACTGAGGCGGATTTCACCTGACGAAGAAGGCAATACACAGTGTGTAAAATCACGCGAACGAAGTTGACAGGCTGAGGAAGCTGCGATACGTGCCTCAGCTTCACTGTCACCTTGCAGACGCCGACGCAACCACTCGGCATACCACTGCTGTGTGGCCAGATAAGGCACACACGGCAGCGAACATGCAGAAGACTTCGAAGTCAAGGAGCACACCATAGATACAGATACAGAAGTCAGCGTCATTCAGTCATCTGTCTTCTGACCTAATTTGCTCCACGCTTTTTCAGCCTGACTCTTGTCAGGATTAGCATCGCGTAATATACGGTTCGTACGTATTTTACCGTCAAACCAACCTTTTTCCTCATCAAGAGAAATAATGACAAACATCGGTGAACCCACGATATGATCTTCCGGTACAAAACCCCAGTAACGCGAATCAGCCGAACGGTCGCGGTTATCGCCCATCATCCAGTAATAATCATACTTAAAGGTATAATATTCCTCAGGTTTGCCATTGATATATATAGTACCGTCCGGCTTTATACTTAGGTCATTACCTTCATAAGTGCGTATGGCACGTTCATAGATGGCGTAATTCTCAGGTGTAAGATGCAGAGTGACACCACGCTGCGGAATCCAGAACTCACCCATATCAGGGCGTGTCCAGCCATAGCCCGCACCTAACGGGAACACACCGCTCATATCGTACATACCACTGTCGGATTCCTTAACAAGATGACCTGTCACTTCAGGCCATTTTTCCACCTCAGCCTTCATAGCAGCTGTCAGAGGCACATTATAATAGGATCTTCCGGTATACTGATTTAAAGACGGAGCAGACCCGTGATCATCACGACGTACGCCTATCTCACTCCACTTCTCATCTGAAATAGGTCCTGATACGGGTATTATATAATTGAACTGTACGTTGTCAGGAGGTGTCATAGGCTCGCCGTTGATATAAATCACATCATCACGTATGGCCAGACGGTCACCGGGCAGACCTACAGCACGTTTCACATAATTCTCACGACGGTCAACAGGACGCCATATCAGTTCACCGAAGACTTCGGGATGAGCCTTTATATACGCTTTAGGGTCGTCGATACCGTTGTTTCGGAGTTCATAGCATATCTGATAATAGTCAGGATTCTGTATCTTCAGGGCCACAGTATCACCCTGTGGGAAATTAAACACTACAATATCGCCGCGTTCTATCTGACGGATACCGTTAAGACGGTGATATTCAAGCTGCGGATGTTCTATATAGCTTTTAGTGCCGATTATCGGCATAGTATGCTGCGCAAGTGGGAAGTGAAGAGGAGTCATAGGTACACGCGGTCCGTATATGGTTTTATTAACCCACAGATAGTCACCGACAAGCAATGACTTCTCAAGACTCGACGAAGGTATCTTATAATTCTGACCGATGAAAGCGAAAATAAGATACACAAGTATGAGAGCATAGATTATAGCATCTACCCAGCCCATGACGGTACGTGTCGTACCTGTGGTATTTTTCCACCATGTCCAAGGTATATATCCGGTGATATATATATCTATGAGCAAAAGCCATATCAGTGCCAGCCAGGGATTACCCATCCAGAATACCCATAGAAACAGCACCGCTGTCACAAGAGCGAATCTCAGCCAGCGTGTGGTCTTGACATTCGATATACGCCCTTTCAGGTCAGTCAAAAACGAATCTTTCTCTACTATATTCTTTGTCATAATGATGTCAGGAGTTTTGAGATTTGGAAATAGCGTCAGAAGCCGAGCATATCGTCGATAGTGTACAGCCCCGGTTTACGGTCTTTAAGCCATTCGGCAGCCAGTACAGCACCAAGGGCAAAACCACGGCGACTCTTGGCTGAATGAGTGAAAGTTAAAGTATCAGCTTCTGAGTCCCAGCTTACAGTATGTATGCCCGGCACCTCACCTTCACGGCGATGAGCTATCGGAAGCTTATCTTCGGCTACAGCACCGGCAGCGTCAGGTTCCTGCCAGCCATCAAGACGTTTCACTTCATCTACAATAGTTTCTGCGAGGGTTATAGCTGTTCCGGAAGGATGATCAAGCTTGTGTATGTGATGCACTTCCTCCATACTGCAAGAATACTGCGGAAACTTATCCAACAGATGTGCCATATACCGGTTGACAGCCTTGAAAACATTGACACCTATAGAGAAGTTAGATGACCACAGCAACGTACCTAAACCCTTATCACACATCATACGTACCGAAGGCATCGATTCAAGCCACCCGGTAGTACCGCATACTACAGGCACACCGGCTGTGAACGAAGCTAATATATTGGAAAGAGCAACCTTCGGTTGCGAGAACTCTATGGCTACATCAGCACTGCGGAAAGCCTCCGACTCAAGCATATCGGTGTTGTGATTATCTATCGTACACACTATACTGTGACCTCGTTCACGGGCCACCTCCTCAACAGCATGGCCCATACGGCCATATCCTATTATCGCGATTTTCATTATATCCGTTTTGATAGTTGACAGGTTTGGAGCCGGCTACAGCCGGCAATTATATTGACACTCACCCGGCAGCATGGTTTAGAAACCGAATGCCATGTTGTCCACATAGAGAGCTATACCCTCCGTACCGATAAACGGCTCGCCGCAACTTGACGATGCCATTAACAATACATGCGTAGGCTGTGCATCAGCAGGGGCCCACCCCACTTCATGCACCGGAACAAGCTTCCCTTTTGAATTACGTGCGTAATAAGCCTTATCGCCATCCAGCAGTCCCATCCATGGTTTATACCATGACTGCTGTGTTATATCACCGTAATGTATGTCCAGACGGTGACCGCATGTCAGAGGCACACTTTTTGAATAGCGTTCGCGGGCAGTCCCTACTCTATGGGCATAAAGATTACCTTCAGCATCTTCCCAGCGACGCTGTAGCAGACAGTAGACTTCGGCATTGTCACGTCCCGGCAGAGTTTTCTTAGGGCTAAGACCGGTCGAACGTACACGTGAGTCAGTGGCCGGCATATCAACTTTGTAGTCAAACACTAATGCTACAGGTCGTTTGGTATAGGGTACACCCATCTCCATCTTCTTAAAGGGACCACTGGTCGAAGTTATAGGCTCAAAAATACGGCCGAGGAATATAGAACCGGCCACCATGACATCCATGTTAATCAGACCGAGCACTTTCACCTGTTCCATTTTAGTACGGCAACAAGCCATAATATTACCGTTGACTTCAACAGGACTCACTGTATTTGAAGCCTTGACCACTCCCGACACTTTGGCATAGACATTACTGGTAGCCCAAGGCGAGCCACCTTGATTCATATATGGTTCGTTACCCGTTATCTTGCGTGTCGGAGCTATTTCATAGACAGTCTTATGATTTCCACCTATGAGTTTCGACTCGGTTATATCACGAGTCACCCAATTGGAGAAATCAGCATATTTTATAGGTTCCAAAGTAAGCGCCCGAGCCTGTGCCATACACACAAAAACAGCGGCTGCGAGGAGTATATGTCGTAAGTACATTTAGCTTGATCAATTTATGACTGCAAAAATAGTCAATTCTCGTCAAGTCCACAACTTACTTATGTTACTTATGCTTAAGGGTGCGCAATACATTATCAGCCCATTCCGAACGGACATCCGAATTGAGCATGAGACATGTCAGCTGAGCGTTACCGGAAGGCAGTACAACCAGCGTGACATGTAGCTTCTCCAACTCTCCGGTGGCCATAGCGCCGTTTATTCCGTTTATTTTGACTTTACTTACTTTAGTATCACTCATCTGCAAAGTCCGTGCAGTATCGCGACATATATCAAGAGCTCTTTTCTGATTGTAGCCCCTACCCTCCTCAACAGTCAGCATAGTGGCGAAACTGCCGTCCGGATAAGCCGCTTTAAGCCCCTGTGCCATTGAAGTCTCAGCTCCGTATGGGACTTCGCAGCTGAAGCCCTTATGCTCAATAGTCTTATAACCGTCTATAGATTGCGGCATAGTTGTGAAATCGGCCGTAGCCGGCTCACCTACGGAATCCGGAAGAGTTACAGGAACCTGTGCGAATCCTACGAGCGATAAAAATGATAAAGCTAATGTGATAAGTGTGGTTTTCATAGTTTTCAGTCTGATTTTAATTAAGAAATATTAAGAAAGGACGCTGTCGCTACTACAATAGTATCAGTCAGCTCTGTACCGGCAGCTTGTGACAGAGCAGCTATGACTTCGGTTATTTCTACCGGAGCCTCATCTGTCTCAGCCAGCAATCGGTCACGAGGTACAATAGCAAGCGCCTCGGGATTAAAACGTATGCCGAATGACAGCCACAATCCGGCTTTAAGCAACATCTCTGCAACTGTAGGTTTGGCCCGGAATCCATGTATTGCCCAAGGCATTACCGGAGCAAGATCACGACGCAGACCTGTAATCACATCATGAGCCTTAACTTCATGTATAACCAGCGGCTTGTGTAGCTGTTCGGAAAGTTCGACATGGTGACGGAACGTCAGCAGTTGCCGAAACATCGGAGCCCCTTTCAGCGGATCAATGCCACATTCACCTATCGCTACTACCTGCGGGTGGGCAGCGGTTTCATCAAGCAGCGCAAGATCTTCCGGCGAAGGTACACCGTCCCACGGATGTAACCCTACCGAATACAGCTGTCCTTCTACAGGTCTGAAATCGCGAGGCGAAACGCTTATTACAGCCTGCGGCTGCGGAGCATGATGGTGAGTGTGAATATCAAGCAGAGGCATAATAATGGTTTTAATTGTAATCCTTACGGTACCGGGTCGTAACCGCTGCCACCCCACGGATGACAGCGTGCTATACGACGCAAAGCCAGCCATAGACCTTTGACAGGTCCGTGCCGGTGTAGAGCTTCAATAGCATACTGACTGCATGTCGGCTGATAACGGCAGGCGGCAGGCAACATGGGCGATATGCACAGCTGGTAAAATCGTATAGGTAATACCAACAGGGATATGACGATACGACGTATCATAACGGTTGTACTGAGTTCGCGTCGGAGTTACGCTGCGGCTCTGCGGGAAGCTGTGATACAGATACAATAGCCTGCTGCGAGGCAGACGTCAGCATCTTCTGAATTAATAACTCCATTTTACGCGATATGGTTTTATAGTCCAGATTTTTGTCGGCGAGGTATATGAATCCCATCTGTAGCGAGCGACACTCCGGATGAGCAGATAGCCACACACGCAACGGTTCACGCCCGAGACGGTAAGCTTCGCGTATACGCCGACGCATAAGCACACGGTCAACAGCACGCCGACGCTTCTTCTTCGGTATGGTTATAAGCATCTGCAACGGACCTATACGCGGCGGCACTCCGTTACGGAAGGAGGATTCAAGCATTTCAGTTGTCATCACACGCCACACAAGGCGCAGTGGATAAACATAAGTCGAATTGCCTTCACGAAAAAGAGTATCAACCAAACTCTTATGACGTAGCTTTTCCGCTTTTCGCAGGGTCAGACGCCGTGCTACCGATATAGTCACAGGTAAGGGTTCATTATCTTGCGGGATTGAAATCATGGTGCAAATTTACTCAAATTTAATCACTATTTAGCTATATACATTTGATGTAATAAGGTTTTTAAATAATTTTGCAGATGATATTAACTTCTATAACCCATAATCATGTCTATACGCACTATTTTCTTTATAGTCATCACAGCTATTCTGTCGCTACTGAGTAGTTGCCGTCAGAATCAGAATAACGGTAGCGGGGACACCCAAGCCTGGAATCTCCGGGCTTATACACCTGAATACGCCCGTCATTTCACTATCGACAGTTGTGCCGGTGCCAGCAGTGTTATCATTACTGTCACCGACCCTTGGCAGGGAGCCGGAAAAGTCAGCGAACGGTTATTTGTATGCAGAAACGGAGAACAAGCCCCCGCAGATTTCGACGGTCAGGTGCTTCAGAGTCCGCCTCGCCGTGTAGTAGCCATGTCTTCCACTCATATAGCCATGCTTGAGGCGATAGGAGCCGACAGCACTCTGGCAGGGGCTGCGGGGACAGCTTATATCAATAGTGAGCGTGTGCGCAGTCGTCTCGACAGTATATCCGACATAGGTTATGAAGGTAATGTCAACTATGAACGCCTGACGGCTCTCGACCCGGACCTTGTATTACTGTACGGCATCAACGGTTCGAGCAGTATGGTACCGCGTCTGAAACAATTAGGTATACCGTATCTGTACGTAGGCGATTATCTTGAAGAGTCTCCGCTCGGTAAGGCGGAATGGATGGTAGCCGTAGCGGAAGCAATGGGATGCCGCGCACGCGGTGATTCGGCTTTCGCTCCTATTCCACAGCGTTATAAAGATATAGCTACCAGAGCAGCTGCAGCTTCCACACGGCCGAGAGTAATGCTTAACGCTCCTTATGCCGATGCATGGATGCTACCTCCCGAAGGTAGCTACGCTGTGCAACTTATCAATGATGCCGGCGGAGAATATGCCGGGCCGCGCAACAATACAAACGCCTCGGCACCTGTGGGTAGCGAAGAGGCTTATATGTTGCTTGACAGCTCAGACAAATGGATAAATGTGGGTTCAATAGGCAGTATTGACGAACTGCGACGCCTTTATCCGCGTCTTTCCGAGACTTCTCCCGTAGCTAAAGGTGAAGTCTATAACAACACACTACGCTACACACCCGGCGGTGGCAATGATTATTATGAGTCCGGAGTTGTACATCCCGACATCATATTACGTGACCTTGTGAAGATACTTCACCCCGAATTGGTCAACGAGGATTTTGTGTATTACTGCCGATTGCCTGAGAAATGAATACATCAAGCCATTGGAATCCGGCACGCCGTACCCTTCTATTTATTATCATATCTGCCGCCTGTCTACTGCTTTTCGCTATTGATTTATGTGTAGGTGATGTCAATCTTCCGCTTCGACAGGTATGGAATGCTCTGACGGGAGGCGACTGTCCGCGTGCAACAGTCGCTATAGTGCTCGGCATACGTCTTGTAAAAGCCATAGTGGCCGTGATGGCCGGAGCGGCATTAGGGGTAAGCGGTCTGCAGATGCAGACTCTGTTTCGTAATCCGTTAGCCGGCCCGTACGTACTTGGTATCAGTTCGGGTGCCGGATTAGGTGTGGCTTTGTTTCTGCTCGGTGCGCCTCTGCTCGGTGCATCGGCATGGTCATTAGGCTTCGGTATAGCCGGCGCTGCCTGGATAGGGTCTGCCGCCGTACTGGTGCTTATGGCTGTGGCAGCCGCACGGCTCAGAGACATACTTGCGCTTTTAGTATTAGGCATGATGCTCTCGTCAGGAGTAAGTGCCGTAGTCCAGATATTACAGTATCTCAGCAAAGACGATGCTCTCAAAGCATACGTGATATGGACTATGGGCTCACTCGGCGAAGTGACTTCCGACCAGCTCTGGATATTGGTACCGGCCGTTATAGCCGGTCTGATACTGGCCATAGCTACTGTAAAGCCACTCAATCTGTTGTTATTTGGCGAGGAATATGCGCGTACTATGGGTCTTGACCTTCGTAAGTCGCGGGCACTGATTTTTGCTTCGACCACTCTGTTAGCCGGTACAGTCACGGCTTACTGCGGACCGATAGGTTTTATCGGGCTCGCTATGCCCCATGTGGCTCGTATGTTGTTTGGCTCCTCTGACCATAGAGTACTTATTCCGGCCACTGTGCTGACAGGAGCGGCAGTATTGCTGATATGCGATATTATATCAAAAGCTTTTGTACTTCCTATCAACGCTATCACAGCACTTTTAGGTATTCCTGTCGTGGTATGGATAGTGCTGCGGCGAAGATAAAAAACATATACCATGATAACCCTCCGCGATTTCACTATAGGTTTCGGCCGACGCGAACTGCTCAGTCATGTCGATGCGAGTTTTTCCGACGGTTGTCTGACAGCATTGCTCGGCCGTAACGGTACAGGTAAGTCAACTATGCTGCGTGCTATAGCACGGCTCAATACAGCTTACACCGGTACCGTGACCATCGATGGCGCCGATACCGCTACACTAAGCGGTGCAGAGATGGCACGCCGGCTTGCTTTCGTCACTACCGAACGCACACGTATACCGGGTCTCACCTGTGCCGACGTCGTTGGCATGGGGCGCGCTCCGTACACCGACTGGAGCGGACACCTTCACCCTACTGACCATGCTATAGTAGCCGAAGCCTTACGCAGCACAGGTATGCAGGACTACGCTGACCGTTATATGCAGAGTATGAGTGACGGCGAATGCCAGCGTGTCATGATAGCACGTGCTCTCGCTCAGGATACAGCCAATCTGCTGCTCGACGAACCGACATCATTTCTCGACATGCCTAACCGTTATCAGCTTGCGACACTTCTGCGCCGTCTTGCCCACGACAGAGGCAAATGTATCATCTTCTCTACTCATGAACTCGATATAGCACTGCATATATGTGACACCATAGCCCTCGTAGATAACGGACGTCTGCATCATCTTCCGGCCCGTGATATGGCCGATTCCGGTCTTCTCCAGCGACTCTTCGCTATCGAAGGACTTGACTTCGACCCGTTGCGCGGTTTCTTACGTACAGAAACATAGTTGAGCAATAATATTATTAACCTTTATTAACATATGTGCTTTCTTTTTGGAAATAGATATTATCTAACTTTGCCCTAACCTAATAATAGGCACAGCTGTATGGCATCTACCGTGCAGAAACGAAATGTTAACCATTAAAACTGTTTTATCTTGAAACCCGTAGCTCTTGTAACCGGTGCCACCAGCGGCATCGGTGAAGCATGTGCCCGGCGTCTGTTAGCTGCCGGTTACCGTGTGATAATGACAGGCCGCAATGTCGCCCGGCTTAACGCCCTGCGTGACGAACTCGGGCCCGACACGCTGCCTCTTGTGTTCGATGTACGTGACCGTGAAGTGGCCGAGATGTGTGTGGCCTCACTTCCTGAGGCATGGAAAGCCATTGATGTGCTTGTCAACAACGCAGGTCTCGCACTCGGACTTGACCGCGAGTATGAAGGCGACTACCGTGACTGGGACACGATGATAGATACCAATATCAAGGGACTGCTCTATATGACCCGTGCCGTAGTACCCGGTATGGTGGAACGCGGTCGCGGACATGTAGTCAACATCGGTTCTGTAGCCGGTGATGCTGCCTACGCCAACGGCAATGTCTACTGCGGCACAAAGGCAGCTGTTAAGAGCATCACCGATGGCCTGCGTATAGATGTGGCCCACACACCGCTGCGCGTCACTCTGATTAAGCCCGGCCTTGTCGAGACTAACTTCAGCAATGTCCGCTTCCACGGTGACAATGACCGTGCCGATGCTGTCTATCGCGGCATCGAACCTCTCACCGGTGCTGATATAGCCGATGTTGTGGTCTACTGCGTGCAGGCTCCTGCCCATGTCCAGATAGCCGAGATGCTTATTCTCGCTACCCACCAGGCCTCAGGCAGCGTCATCGTCCGCGAATAAAAGCAACCCTCAAAGCCGCTAAAGCCGTAAAAATAAC
>CAMWVA010000091.1 GCA_947177575.1 uncultured Porphyromonadaceae bacterium
GCTGACACAGTACCGATCATTGTAAAATTTTTCTTCATATTTTTCTATCATTAAAGTTATGTCAATTGCTCAGGAAAGCTTCTATCAATATAAACAATTATATAATGCGAACCTTGCTTACAGACTGAAAAAATCTGTTTCCCAACCTATAACAGGATATAATTTGAGATAGTAGTATGCAGAAATCTAAAAACCCTCTCATTTTGACGTGGATTTAGTGGTCAGATATTGGGATGGATACTCGATGTTCATTTTTACAGAAGGAGGTAGATGTGCGTAAAATTTTGTATATTTGTCCCCTAAAACAAAACCCGATAGCTTGATATACAGGGGCTACCGGGATTCAACACTACAAAGATAGTGCTTTTTCTCTTAATAACAAAATTTTACACCGAAAAGATTGTTAATTTCAAATGAAATACGCTGACTTCAAGAAAATAATGTCCCCGCAACGTATGGAGCGTTATGTTACGGCATGTGGAGGCGACACACGCAAGGCGATGACGCTCTACCGCTATAATCTTCAGATTTCGCAGGAGATGTTTACCATAGTCAGCTGCTTCGAGGTAGCATTGAGAAATGCCATTGACCGTAAATTAACTGAGAACTTGGGCGACGAATGGTTGCGCGGTTCCATAATGCCCAACGGTGTATTCACAGAACCAATATTGAGAAAGACACGTGACATCATAACCTTCGCACACCGTAAGCTACAGCAATCGCAGTCCTACACCCACCACAAGCTGTTGGCTGAAATGGAATTCGGTATCTGGAAATATATGTTCTCGCCCGTGCAATACCGTGTAACCGGACGCAATCTCCTTTCCATTTTTCCCAACAAACCGCGCTCATCAAGAGAGATGCAGTATAATCAGACCTATATCTTCAATGAGCTGGATAAGGTCAATTCCCTGCGCAACCGCATAGCACATCACGAGACGATCTGTTTCGCCTCCCATACATCCATAATCGACACATCTTATGTGATAAACATATACACAAAGATTAAGGCTCTCTTTTCTTGGATGGACATTGACAGCAACTCATTGCTATATGGCTTAGATCATATCAACCGTGTCTGCGCTCAGATAAATCAGTTAAAAAACGGATTATGATAATCTCCACATCGGACATTAATCAGAATAATCCGGAATATTACGGACATTTAGAAAGGTCAGTAAACCACAAATTTACTGACCTTTCTAAATTACACCCTGTTAAGGAGTTTTTCTATAGGATTAAATTCTTATTCTGTGTAGACCTTGATGTTGCTGAGGGCCAGCGGAGAATCGTAACTATTGACTGACCAGCAGTTTTTGTGCATACCGTAAAGACGGGCAGTATAAGCTACGTTATCATTGATATAGACTGTGCAGACGGAATTATCAGAAAGGATAGTGATATTGTAAACCCCGTCGGCCGGAGCATCAAAGAGATAGCCATCTGCACCGGCTATAAAACCTACACCGGCAGGGCCTTCCTGTTCGAGATTAATCTTACGTCTACCGTCACCTTCCGGATTGACTACCACAGTATAATAGGCGTCTGAATCAGAACCGCGTACAAAAGAGATGCCGAAACGGCCGTTTTTATCAGCAGGAGTGACAGTAAATTCAAGACGATTGGTATTTTTCAGACGATTGAAAAGCACATGCTGTCCGGCAGCCAGCGAATATCCGCCGTTAGCTTCCGAAGCCTCGCCACCCATTTTACTGAGTGTATAGGGAGTGGAGAACTTGTTTTTTATACCGTCCACAGCTGTAAGACTGAGAGTACCGTCAGAATGTTGTACCAGCTTGTGTGCTACAAGAGCACCGGCCCATTCGGGTTCAGCCGGATATGCACCCACATTGAGATTGTCCTCACCGGCGCGGGTAGGACACCAGCCCCATATATAACGTTCGTTACCTTTACCGGCTGTCTTACCGGCATAGAAAGCCCGGCTGTCAAGCATACCCTCGTGAGCGTCAGGCCAAATACCGGCATCATTAGCTGTACAGCTCTTCAGCTCCTCAAGAGTACGGCCCTTGAAATACTGCACACGACGTACGGCAGCATGTTTCTCGGAGTAAACAAGATACCACCAGTCACCCATCTTAAACAGGTCGGGACACTCATAGAAACGGTCCCACATCATAGGCATAAACACTCCGGCGCTGTTCCAGTCATGCAGATTGTCAGAAGTATATTCCGCAATCACACCCTTTCCGCCTTTCACAGTGGAAACAAGCAAATGGAAACGACCGTCCTCACCTTTAATCACACAAGGGTCACGGAAATCATCACTACTGTATTCATCACCGGCAGTGAGCATGAAACTGCGGTCTTTGGTCCAGTTAAGACAGTCAGTCGATGTAGCTACCATTATAGCTTCGTTCATACCGGTAAGTGCCTTGTTAACCGAATGGGCTGTATAGAAGGTATAATACGTCTTGGTAGCATCATCATAGATGACTGAGCCGGTACCTAACGCACCATCCATCTCACTTTGTGTGCCTGTAGGAATAACCTCACCGAGTGAGCGATATGTGGCAGCGTCCTCAGTCTCAAGACACCAGAAAGGATGGAATGTGGCTGAATTGGGACGGAACTCCTGAAGATACATGATCTTGAAGTTGCCGGCTACCGGGTCATAGAAAGGCATCGGGTCACCTACATAACCTACCGATGGCTTGTAGAAGGTGCTGTAGCCGGAATTGTCAGTGCTCTCGAAATAGGCTGAGGTATTGTCCCAGTCTTTTGCCGTATCAGCGACATGATCATCGCTGCTGCAGGACATCATAGAGAGAGCGAAAAGTGCGGATATCATTATAATATTGGATTTCATAGATGAAAAGTTATTGTGTCGGAGAAATCATTTCAGAGTGACAGAGCACTGCCGAATCGGAAATCACTGACAGAGATAGTTAATGGCGTTCTTAGTTAACTTCTGTATATTCTCCTTGTAGAGATTCTCTCCAGTTGGCACATACCACTCGTATGCAGGCGTACCAATTGTAATTACACAGCCTGACATATAGCCCGAAAGCACTTCACGAGGAGCAAACTCAGCAGTCGTAATACGGTTCGGATCAAAATCGTTACCGCTACCGAGTGCCGTAGCACCTGTACGCTCCTGCCATATTTCGACACTGCCGTAAGCATCCCAGTCAGCAACCCACTGCAAAGTACGGTTGGAGTTGGCACAGCCGGCTGACATAAGAAGTATTCTGCCATCAGTCTCAATAGGAAGGCCTGAATAAAGCGGATGATTTTCATGGCCGGTGACGTTCAGACCAAGGTCAGATTCGAGAATCTCGTAATTGTCACCGCCGAACATATTGTTGGGGCTCTGCTGATCACGTGCTATACGCCATACATCGTTGATATAACGGGCACCATCGCGACTGGCAAGTATATTACCGCCTTTGATATAGTAATCATTGAAGAGATCACGTGTATCCCACATTATACCGGGCCAATCAGTCCAGTCAAGATGACACCATACCATCTTAAAATCAGAGAGCTTGACACTGCCGTCGAGAAGCGAGCTCAACGATACGAAACGGCTGTTGCTTACATTTTCAAGCATCCAGCGGGCGGCTGCAGCAGCCTCGGGGCCAAGTTCTTCGACTGACGCGCCGTTACCGATAAAGGCTTTGGGTGCCTGCGACATATCTTCACGGACAGCGCTGACAGTATATTTCACGACAGCTGTGCGATAACTCATAGTAATCTCAATAGGCTCAGTCAGGTTAACTGTGCTTCCTGATGCCGGTTCACCGGTAGCACCTGCATTGAGAGTATAGAAGATAATAACGTTTGACAAGTCCTGTGACAGAGGCACAAAGAAACGGATTGTGCGTGCTTCGTTATCGACAGCAGCTGAATACACATTGTCAAGCGACGCACTCAACACCTGAACATCATCATGTTTCACGGTAAGAGTATAGTTGGTGAATACATCACCGTTTGTAACACGTATATTGCGCGGCACCGAGCAGTCTACAATATCGCCTTCTTTAAGGTCGGCTTTCGCACCTTCAGCTACCTTGACCGAAGTTACTGTCAGGCGTGTCACATCTTCATCAATAGGAACACCGACAGAAGCCTGTTTTGTCTTGTGATCAATTACGGCCTCATAATCACTGAGCTTCAGATAGTCAAGGGTAGTGAAGCCATCCAGTTTCAGGTCGGAGGTATTATCATGACTACAGGCGGCTGTGACAAGCAGAAGTAGCAGACATAATACCAGTCCTGTAGTATACTTATAGGAAGTTTTCATTGTTAATCGTATTTTTAAATCGGTATTTGCTGTGAGTCTTACTTTCCGGATTACCAACCGCCTATATTCTGACGGTAGTTACCGTTACTTGCACTTACCTGTGCGAAAGGAATCGGAAGGTACTCATTCTTGTTAGCAGTGAAGTGTGCCGATGAATAGATAGTACACTTGGAAGCCTCTTCGGCATAATATCTGTTAAGTGTCTGTTCTGCTTCACCCCAGCGTACAAGGTCAAAGAAACGGTCGCTTTCCATAGCAAGCTCGACACGGCGCTCATGCTTAAGAATACGGAAAGCCTCATCACGGCTGTATGATCCGCGATACGGTTGTACATTAAAACGTACACCATAACGTGAAGGATAGTCAGCTATCACACCCATACTTTGGGCTGCACGGTTACGTAAAGAATTGATAATGTCTATAGCTTCGGATATACGCCCGTCGTTAAGCTGTATAAGAGCTTCGGCACGCATCAGCAGTACATCGGCATAGCGGAGAACTATATGATTCATAGGCGAAGCCCAAAGTCCGTTCTTTACCATATAGCCGCTCTCAGGGTCAACATTATGTTTGAGAGAGACATAATAACCGTACAGGCCGTTACTGCGGCTCCATGTGGCCGAACGATCCATAATATAGGTAGGATTAAACTCATAAGGCAGCCCGGGAATACCGACAGTAAGGAAGAGACGCGGGTCGGCATAGTCACGTTCGGCGTCAAAGTCTGAGTTATTGAAAGTATCGAGCAGCGGCAGACCGTTCTCGTCAGTCTTAAAGGCATTCACCAGATTCTGACTGGGCTTGTAGAAGTCGCAACCGCCGTCAGTGACACCGGGTATATTAGGTACGATGAGACCGAAAGCCCAATTACAGTTACCGTACTTGGTGCCGTCATTCATCGAATACTGCATAGCCCACATCGACTCGATACCGTTCTCATACTGGGGTTCAGGACGGAAGTTATTGTGAAAATCGTTCTCCAGACCATACATTCCGATTACAGAAGGCTCTGTATAAGCTACTACTTTCATCAGATCCTCATTTGATATAGAAGTCACGGCATGGCTGTCTTCGTTATCCTGATGATAAGCCTTATAGAGATAAGTCTTTGCAAGATATGCTGAAGCTGCACCACGAGTAGGGCGACCTTTATCACTCTGACTCTCCGGAAGATTATCAAAGGCATACTGGAAGTCTTCGGCTATCTGTGCCCAGCCTTCATCGTTGGTATAGAAAGTATTGGAGAGCTGATTATACTCCTCAGGACTGAGACCTTCACGATTGGCAAAAGGAATACGCTTAAAGAGCTGTTTGAGCAGAAAGTGGCCATGGCCGCGAAGGAATCTCATCTCAGCTATACGCTGGTCACGAAGAGGATAGGAAGAGGCATCTATATCGTTAAGAAGTTCAAGAGCGGTATTAGCACGCGAGATAGCATTGTAGAGACGCTCCCATATACTTGACAGGTTCCATGCAGTGGTCATAACTCCCTGCGAAATTTCAAGAGCATGGAATACATCACCGTCCTCTGTACCGTTACCACCTTTGTAGGCATCATCTGAACGTACATCGTAGTTCCACAGAGAGAACGAAGAATTTATATCCTCTGCCGAAATCCATATAGCGTAGGCCGATATAATGAGATTATCTATATTCTCGGCCTGCATAGCAGTCTCTTCATCAATTGTGCCCTGCGGCTTCTGGGCATCCAGAAAGTCATTGCAGCCTCCTGTCATCATGGCAAGGAGCAGAGCGGCGCTGTATATTATCTTTTTCATTACTGATGTCGGGGTTTGAAAGGTTATACGGCTTAGAAATTCACGTTCAGACCGAAAGTGAGAGTAATTGGAATAGGATAATCAAAGTTAGGATTTTCCGGGTCAACACCACTGAAATTCTTACTCTTTATAGTGAGCAGGTTCTGTGCGCTGACATAAAGGCGCAGTTTGCTCATGCGCAGTTTGTCGGTAACAGACGCCGGGAAGTTATATCCGAACTGAATATTACGCAGCTTCAGGAACGAACCGTCCTCAACAAAGTATGTGGAAACACGCTTCTCATTGTTTATATCAGAACGGCTGAGGGCCGGTATCGATGAATCAGGATTATTAGGAGTCCATGCATCAAGCAGTCTCTGACCTTTATTGAGGAAACCGATGTTAAGACCGCTCCAGAGGTCTGTCTCTTTCTTGAGATCGCTGATAACATCAAGGCCCTGTACACCTTGCCAGAACATTGTGAAGTCAAAACTCTTATACTGAAGATATACATTCAGACCGTAACTGAAGTCAGGAGTCGGGTCATATATCCAACGCTGGTCTTTCTCTGTGATGTAACCGTCACCGTCAAGATCAGCCCAGCGTATACGGCCTACACCGGCACCTTCCTGCACTGCATGGTTGTCTACTTCGTCCTGCGATTTGAAGATACCCTGTGCCACATAACCTACCTGTGAGCCCATCGGATGTCCTACAACACTTTCAACACCGTTACCACCGAAAGTACCGTTAGCTGCCAAAGTTTCGGGCAGAGCTGTAATACGGTTGCGGTTGGTAGAGATATTTCCGGTGATCTCGTATGTGAAATCATAGCTGGTAGTACCGCGCCAGCCGAGATTGAGTTCTATACCTCGGTTGGTCATTTCTCCGGCATTAACCCACTGAGAAGTACCTTCACCCATAGCGGCTATACCAACCATCTGAACCAATATGTCGGTAGTCTTCTTATCATACCAGTCGAATGAACCGTGCAGACGTGCATTGAGGAAAGAAAAATCAACACCGGCGTTCCACTGAGTCGTTGTCTCCCATTTTATATCGGGATTACCCATCTGATTACGTTTGAAGCCCGAGGCAAGAATAGAACCGCCGTTTGTACCGGCTATATCGTACGAAGTACCGTAACCGCCACCGCCCCAATCATCACCTGCATACTGCGGTACATAGATGACGTAGCGTGCATAATTCGATATTTCCTGATTACCTGTCTTACCCCATGAAGCACGCGGTTTGAGTTCGTTTATCCAGACAATGTCACGCAACCATGATTCGTTATTCATTCTCCAGCCGAGAGATACTGCGGGGAAAGTAGCGTAACGGTTATTGCGACCGAACCGTGACGAACCGTCATGACGGAGAGTGAGACCGAGAAGATAGCGTGAGTCATAAGAGTAGTTCAGTTTTCCGAAGAATGATACTAATGAGTAACCTTCGCCTGAACCGTAAGACATAGCCGTACCGACACCTGCGTTAGGCCACATAAAATCAGGATTCAGAATGGCAAAATCCTCTTTATAGGCTGACATCCAGTTAGAGCTTTCGCGTATAAGCTCCACACCGGCGAGAACATCTATATGATTTACGTTTATCTCCTTATTATAAGTTGCGACGGCATTCCACATCCAGCGTGTCCAGTGTTCCTGCTTGGCTTCAACACCGTTGGTCGGATTAGCCATTGTACCTTCGGTGATAGGATAAGTGAAGAAACGCTGCATCTTCTGCGAGTAATCGAGACCGAAAGTGGTGCGTGCACTGAAACCCCGGCCGAAATCCAGCGAAGCATAAGCATCACCGAAGAGGCGCCAGTAAGTATAACGGTTATCTTTATTACGTTCCAGACGTGCCACAGGATTTTCACGGTCAGGATAGCCGCCTACAGGACCGGCATAACCGCCGTCCTCGGTGTAGACCGGAAGTGAAGGATTGAACTGTAGCACATTCTGCATAAATCCGCCGGGTGCCTGTACTTCGGTAGTACGGTTGAGTGTAAAATGCTCACCGATTGTAAAGCGGCTCGAGAACGGCTTGAACTCGGTATTCATACGTGCTGACAGACGGTCGAAGTCCGTATCCTTAATAATACCGATATTCTTATAATAGCCAAGTGAGAAGAAGGCCGACATGTTTTCCGCACTACCGCTGACTGCAAGGTTATAATTCTGAATAAAACCGGTACGGGTCGTCTCGTCTACCCAATCGGTATCTCCGGCAGGAGTGGTATTGGCAGTATCGAGATATTTGGAAAGCGATACACTGTTAAGAACCGGGAAGCCGGCTTTATTATATCCCCAGTCATAATTATATCCTAAAGCATTTGTATTAGGGTCCTGACCGTCGTTGACGTAAGCCTGCCACATCGCCTGTCCGTACTGTTCTGCATTAAGCACTTTCATACGGTGGTTATAAAAACTTGCGGCCAGCGAGGCATCAAGAGTGACTTTAAGGTCCTTACCCTTTTTTGTAGTTATGATGATAACACCATTGGCAGCACGCGAACCATATATAGAGGCTGAAGCGGCGTCTTTGAGAATCTGAATTGATTCGATGTCATTAGGGTTAAGTTCGTGCATACCGCCCTTGGTAGGCACACCGTCGATTATATAGAGCGGGTCATTATTATTAAGCGTACCGTTACCTCGTATTCTGACTGTCGATGCACCGCTTGGATTACCGTCAGCAGTGACGTTCATACCCGGCACACGACCCTGAAGAGCTTTGACAGGGTTATTTTCATTCTGCTTTGCCAATTCGTCAGCACTGACCGAACTTATAGCACCTGTTACATCAGCCTTCTTCTGTGTGGAGTAACCTACCACCACAACCTCATCAAGCAGTTCAGTATCTTCATGGAGACGGATTTCCATTTTCGGAGCTACTTTTTCAGTAACGGTAGTATAACCGACATAGGAGACAATAAGCGATGAACCTTCGGGAACATCCAACTCAAAGTTGCCGTCAATGTCGGTAGACGTTCCTAACAACTTATTCGAATCCGACACGACAGTCGCACCTATAAGCGGTTCTCCGTCGTTGGCCGAGATCACTGTACCGCTGACGTGTATCACGTCCGCCTGAGCTGCCAGGGCAGTCAGTGTGACCGAACTCATCAGCATGAGGGGTGATAAGAATTGTTTCATGGTCAATGATGACGTTAGTTGGTTAAAAATTTTTATGCTGCAAAATTAGCGTATGAATCAGTTAGTTGTGTAGCACATATATCCCAACGTCTGCAACAAATGATACAAGACGTTTTTTATCATACATCACGCGGCTTTTGTATTATTCCGTTTTTCGGCAAAGCAAATTTTTTATGACTGGTTACTCTGATTATCCTCCTCTGTGCCTCGTCCGGCAGTCGGAAGGTGACTCGCCGAACGTCTCGCGAAAACACTTGGTAAAGTATGCCGGAAGTGAAAAACCTACAGAAAAAGCAATCTCCTTTATATTACGGTCAGTACCGATAATGAGACGACGCGCCTCATTTAGCCGGATATTTCTTAGCAATTCAACCGGAGTAAAATCTGTCAGCGACTTTATTTTTTTAGCAAGCTGCGAACCGCTGAGACCTATCATGTCGGCCAGTTGACTTATAGACAGATCAGGATTGTGCATCTGTGAGTTGACAATTTCAAGAAAACGAGTATAAAATTCGCTGTCTATATCTCCCTTAGGTGTGGTTTGCGGACGTTTAGTCTGTTGTCCACTAATCTCTGTCTTTCCGGGACGCTGATATAAATGGGTTATCCTGCGGCGGTTCTCTATCAGATTCCGGCATCTGGTACGGAACATAACACTATCGAAAGGCTTTGCCAAATAACCGTCGGCTCCACTTTCATATCCTTTCAACCGTTGTTCATCAAGTGCACAGGCAGTTAGCATAAGCACAGGAATATGTGAGGTAGATAATTCATTTTTCAGACGGCGACAACATTCCATACCGTCCATTACCGGCATCATCACATCACATACAATAATATCAGGTGTATATTTTGTAGCGAGACGTAACCCTTGTGAACCGTCAGAGGCGGTTATTACATTATACTCATCTTCAAGTGTTGTACTTAGCAGTGTACGCAGGTCTCGATTATCGTCAATTACAAGCATCAAAGGCTTATTTGGATCCATGTTTTCAGCCAAAGTCAGCGCCTCCTCTTGACAGTTCTCACCAATTTCCGGCACAGTAAGCTGTCCGGTCAACATCATAGTATTGTTTTTCTCCTGTACAGCATCAGTATGACGTACAGGCATAGTCACTATAAATGTGGCACCCTGACGGTTCTCACTCTCTGCATGTATCCGCCCTCCGTGTAGCTCAACAAAAGCACGTGTCAGAGCCAGACCTATACCGCTTCCGTCGGGATGTATCCTGTCAGTCTGATAGAAGCGCTCAAATATTTTTTCAAGATCTTCAGCAGCGATACCCTCACCGTTATCACTTACACTAAAACATAATTCATTGTCTTTAATGAACGCTCTGAACGTAATAGTACCATAATCGGGTGTATGCTTGAACGCGTTTGACATCATGTTGAAAAACACACGTTCCATCTTTTCTATATCCATAGCCAACATCATATCTGTACCTTTGTCTGGCAAATCAATAACAAGATTGATATGACGTTTATGAGCTAAAGTGATGAAGGACTCAACCCATTCCTCTGCCATCTCACGGAAATC
Organism: uncultured Porphyromonadaceae bacterium; assembly: GCA_947177575.1. Lineage (GTDB taxonomy): Bacteria > Bacteroidota > Bacteroidia > Bacteroidales > Muribaculaceae > Lepagella. Next base: position 10,720 of record CAMWVA010000091.1, read on the forward strand.
TGTTTCGCTTAAACGCAATTCCATACTTCCGCTTTCGTATTTGTGAAAATCAAGAATCTGGTCAATAAGCCTACGTAATATTCTGACATTGCGGCTCGCTATCTTTAACAACAGTTCACGCTTTGCCACAGGCATGGAGGGTGCAGAGATAACTTGATCTACAGGTTCGGCAATCAAAGTAAGAGGCGTACGAAGATCGTGGGAAGCATTGGTATAGAATAGTAGTTTGGCTTGTGTGGCACGGTCGAGCTGATCATAGAGGTCCTGTAGATTTGCACGTGCCTCTTCCAATTCACTGTTTTTTGCTGTCAACACCTTGTTATGACGACGATGCTGTACGAATGTGCGCAACACTAAAAACAGAACTACACATAGAAGAAAAACTATAGCTATGGTAGCATAGAGAACCGAAGTCTGTGAGCGATGCACACTCCAGTAACCTTCGAGCTGATCATGCAGACGCAGCAACCTGCCGCTGTCCTCGCGTATCATATCATTCTCCTGTAGCAGTATGTCGATATTACTACTATCAGCGGCAGACAGAGGAGATATATAAATGTCATGCGGCACATCAACGCCATGTAAAATATCAGCTGCTGTCTGAAGAAGACGATAACCGTAAGTAGAATAAATAAAAGAGGCATTGATTGTCGAGTCAGCTACTGCCTGCAGACCTACTTCAGGAAGACCGTCAACACCGATAAAGCTGACTCCGTTTAGTCCTAAATTCCGCGCTGCTTCTGAAGCAGCCATAGCCATGACATCGCTGTGAGCATATATTACTCCTACATCGGGGTAAAGACGTAAAAGGGAGTCTGTTTTAGCCTTTGCCACATCGGGATTCCAGAGAGCATATTCAGAAGCGAGTATTTTAACCCCCGGATGATGCTGCATCTCATTCACAAATCCTTCATGTCTCAGACGGGCAGGCGACATAGCTGTGTCACCTTGCAACTCAATAACTGTCTGTCGCCCGCGAGGCATTAATCCTATAGCATAACGCGCAGCCATCTGGCCGATTTTTGCATTATCGACTTCTATATGTGTAGTGTAACTATCCGAAGCTATACGACGGTCAAACGTAATTACAGGTATCCCCTTTTCGTATGCTTTAGCAAGCACAGGTGAGAGTGCCTGCTCTTCATTAGGATTAGCTACTATTATATCAAAACCGTTGTCAATAAAATACTGTATATCTGCTATCTGCTTGTTATTATCATCGTCGGCACAACGTATTTCGACATCTAAGTCAGGATGAAACATTAGTTCACGAAGAATTTCATCATTCGTCTGCCAGCGCCATTTTTCAGCACTGCACTGCGATACTCCCACTTTGAAAGTTTTATTTTCTTCCCGGCATGAAGACAAAAAAGTTACCATGAGCATAGATACTATACTCACAAGAAAATATGAAATGAGATTACGAGGATTGTACACGATGAAAGGTAATAAGCAGCTTTGAATATAGATAAGAGACCTAAAGCAATAAAGATTAGATTCTTGTAGCAGCAAAGTTATAATATTTCAACAAAATGACAAAATATTATTTTAAAATTTTAATGTCATAAAAAATTAAAGTAATAATATAGTACATGCGCAGGGATTAGCACAAGGACGTACTGAAGGAATTGCTTCCGTAGTATCAAACATGATTAGTCAGGGGTTGTCTGAAGAAATGATACAGAAATTTACCGGTCTTTCCGCAGAAGACATAGAAAGTATCCGCAGTTCTGAAAATCCAGAAACGTCTTTACTTACATCTGATTCATAATAAATTACACATATTTTGTAATTTCATTACAAAAAGAGATGTAGAATTATAATACATTTTCACAAAAAGATTTTGCACTTTCGGAAAAAAGTGCTAACTTTGCAACGCAATTCAGAAATGGGTACTATTTGTACACTGAAGAGCAAGGGCGAATACCAGAGTGGCCAAATGGGGCAGACTGTAAATCTGCTGGTTGATACCTTCGGTGGTTCGAATCCATCTTCGCCCACGTAAAATCAATTATAGCACATAACAACTTCTCAAAGAGGATATATCCGTGAGGACATGTCCTCTTTTTGTATAATTTCATTACTCTCCCACAGAGCGAAGTCTTTGGATTTTTACATATTTTGCCAATTTAATTGTTTGGATTTTTACAAATAATAGCGTTTTAATCGTTTGGATTTTTACAGACAGACTTGTAAACCCTTTCTCTTATTATTACTTTTGTAACTTACTTATAATATAGTCTCCTTACATACACCTATTTACATAGGCTTCATTTCGCATCTCTTACCTATACTGATGCTGAGGCCGATAATACTATTCGTAATGTAGTAGTCTGTCCTCTCTATGCTCTCTCGCAGCTTGGTAGACTGCTTGAAAAAGCATACATCTAAATATTATAATAAGGTATGGCTCCACAGTCTGTCTTTTTAAGACTGTGGAGCCATACCTTATTATAATTACAGTATTATCATTGCATATCAGATAGAGAGGCGACGCAGAGTAGCTAAAAGGTCACGG
>CAMWVA010000092.1 GCA_947177575.1 uncultured Porphyromonadaceae bacterium
CGGGAGAGTAGGTAATTGCCACCTTAAGCAGAAGCGGCTTCCGAGCAATCGGGAGTCGCTTTTTGTTTTGTCCGATAGCTCCGATTTCTCCGAGAAATCGGAGCTATCGGAGTTATCAGAGTTATCGGAGTAGTCGGAATTATCGGAGTCATCGGAATAATCAGATATAATCCGACTTATCGGAGCTATCGGATAATTCGGAACTATCAGATTAATCGGATAGTTCCGACAACTCCGATAGTTCTGACAACTCCGATAGTTCTGACAACTCCGATAATTCTGATAACTCGGATAATTCCGATTACTCGGAGAAATCCGATAGTTCCGATTACTCTGATAATTCGGAGAAATCGGAGTTGTCGGAAAGGGCTTTAGAGGGATATTGAGAGTGAGACGTTAAATTGACGCCGCGTAAGGTAATTGGGGACTGCGTATTGGATATTATTGACATCGGTCACCCAGTAGTAACTGCTTACATTGGAAATATCAAAGAGGTTGAAGACATCGAGTGCTATCACAATGCTGCGAAAGTGTCTCCAGAAATTATATGGTCGGACACCATCGGAAGGTGCTCCTACTAATTGATAGCTAAGACCCATGTCTACACGTTTGTAAGCCGGAGCCCGGAAATAAGACTTGTCACGTGAAATACGGGGAGCTGTCATAGTCAGACCGTCTGAAAGCACACCGCGTAAGGCAAATTTGAGTTTCGGAAAACGTGGGAAGTAATCTGTGAAGAAGAGACCAAGTGCGTAACGCTGATCACTGGGCAGGGGTACTTTTACACCGTTTAAGGTCTGTCCGGTATTCATCAGTGAGAAAGTAAGCCATGAGTCAGAGCCTTCCACAAGCTGGCCGAAGAGTTTGAAATCCACACCTGCGATATGTCCTTTGGAATCGTTTATACCGGAATAAGTAACTTTAAGATTATCGTACTCATACGAAATCAGATTTGAAAGCACTTTATAGTATGCCTCGCCTGAAATCCTGAAAGGTCGGTTGAGAGCACGGAAAGTGTAATCTGCCCCGAGAATAAACTGAAGGCTTGAGGGTGATTTTATATCGTGATTAAGTGTGATGGTGGCATTACCGAGATCGTCGTAAAGAGCCTGACGATATTCCTTATAAAAGGGCGACTGATAATAAAGACCTACGGCAGCACGATAGTTCCAGCGATTATTTGAAGTAGGTGATACTGTAAAATTGATACGTGGTGATACAAGCATCTCTTTATTAAAATCCCAGTAGGAGAGTCGCACACCTCCGTTAAGGGTCATGTATGCTTTATCGGTATCGAAATAGTAAGTATCCTCAGCAAAGAGTGCAAGACGATTGGCTGTTACGTCCTGACGTGAGGAGAGATTATAAATAAGGTGTACTCCTTCGGGCTGTGTCGGAAGCGAATAGCCTGCTGAATCACGCCATTCCCATTCTTTAGTACGGTCTCGGAAGTTCTCATGTTGCCATGAAAGACCGTAATTAATATTATTTCCTTTTACGACTGTCTGACCACGAAGAGATGCCTGTATCACCGAAGCACGAAGACGGTTGCGGGCATGTTCCATATATTTGCCTACTCCCAATTCGCCTCCGACTGCGTCCTCACCTCCTGTGCCAGCTTGGTCAAGCCAATATTCTCCTGAGATGTCATAACTTACGAGTTCATTGGTAAGGAAAGCCGATAGACCAAGGGCAAACGAAGTGGCACGGTTCTGACGGTAGCTTACGCTAAATGAACCTAAGTAGGTTTCAAAACGGTCTTTTTCCTGTCCGTCAAAGTACACCTTAAAATTCTTAACATCAGACGATGTTCCGAAATTGGTCTCGCGGTCGGTCGGAGTAAAATTATAGTGATTGAGAGATATGTTGCCTAATAGATTAAAGGACAATTTCTCATTCGGTTTACAGGTTATGTTGGTCTGATAATCGAAATAGGATGGATCGTATTCGCCACGAGTCTCAAGAGAACTTAACAGAGAATTGTTTTTCTTGAAACGTACGCCATGCAGCTGTGAAAAATGTCCGGAGTTTTGTCCTACGGTGAGTGAGGCACCCATAAGCGAGGCATCGGCTTCAAGCTCGAAAGCCTCCGGGTCACGATATGTTATATCAAGCACTGACGACATCTTATCTGCATATCGGGCTGGAAAACCACCTGTAGAAAATTTCAGATTATCGACCATATAAGGATTGATAATACTCAGTCCCTCCTGCTGACCACTACGCATAAGCTGAGGACGGTAGATTTCGACACCGTTTATATAGACGGAATTTTCGTCAAATGAACCACCACGTACAGAATACTGAGAACTCAGTTCATTAGACGAATTAACACCTGCCATAGTAGCTAACATAGCTTCGACGCTTCCTCCCGAAGCATCGGGCGACAGACGAAAAGCATCAGCGTCGATGCTCTGCATACCGTTTATATTATTACGAAACCCTATGACTTCCACATCTGAAAGTTCTGAGGTCTCCGGAGCCATTCGTACATTAAGAGTCACTTCGCCAGAAGCATCAAGCAGCGAGCGAGTGACAGTCTTGAAACCTATACAACTGAATATAACCTCTATGGTATCAGCCGGTGCCACTGATAAGGAGTAGGCACCCTGAAGATCGGTATTCGTACCTATAGCTGTACCCTTAATACGGACTGTTGCAAATTCGACAGGCTTATCCTCATTATCGGATACTTTACCCGAAATACGGACGTTGTCGGCAAGGGCATATACTACCGCTACTGAAGAAAAAAGAAAAACAAAAAAACGATGCTTCATTTTTGGAAAAAGACACCGGCCACTCATATAACCGGCGGATTACTTATAAAGAAAGAACGTGTGGTGTTCTGCTTTATTGCCGATGTCTCGGATTAGGATAGCACACAAGACTTTCAGTTTAGACGGCTGTATCTATGATACGCCAGCGGATGTTGTCAGGCTGAGCTCCGGCATATTTAATAAGAAGGCTGCACAACCAGTTACGTGTCTGCTCTACGGGCATTTCCTCACCATATACATTTACCAACATGAGTATATGTGTTGTAGACTCGGAAAGTTTGGTACGTTCCTCATCACTTGTAGGAGTGCCGATGCCACCGATTGCATCACGATATACCGGCAGACCTTCGATATTAAGCGGCCCACGACCTATACCGCAATAGGGCTCTTCGTGACGACCTATACCGAGTATCACAGTTTCACCTTCGATATGGTCTGCATCGAATCCTCCGATACTATACCCGGCCTTGAGTGAGACAAGATTAATAATATCAACCAGAGTAGTCAGTCGATACAGACCTTTACCTTGTACGGCACGCCGGCTTAGCTGTTCGTTAGATGGGCGGTAACGGTTAGGATCTTTGCCGCAGGCTTTGTATGCAGTACGTGTGGCTGCTATACCGGGTCGGCGGTTTATGTCCGGCACAGTGAGAGATGTCGCCAGTTCCCGCTCGGCTTCGCATAACTCTGTCCATAATTCGTCTCCGGTAGGAGTATTACTGACTTCCGCTTCTATCTGTATGACTTTCAGACCGGGCGCACACGCTTTTATTTCATCAGAGAGTATGATATTTTTCATAATGGAGTATTTAGAGTGTAAAGTTAATGTAAAAGGGAGAGACAATGAAGAAAATTTAGTAAATTCGCAGCAGAAAAAATTAATAAAGATGGCTCAGAAACCCAGCATACCAAAAGGCACACGTGACTTCGGCGCTCAGGAAATGGCACGCCGTAACTATATATTCGATACTATACGCGAAGCGTTCAGAGTGTTCGGCTACAAGCAGATAGAAACACCGGCTATGGAAAATCTGTCAACCCTGATGGGAAAATACGGAGAAGAAGGTGACAAACTGCTGTTTAAGATATTGAATTCAGGCGACTTCCTGAAGAGCTGCAGTGATGATGAACTGCTCGAACGTCGTCTGCCTTCACTTACTAACAAACTGTGTGAGAAAGGACTTCGTTATGATCTCACAGTGCCTTTCGCACGCTTCGTGGTGCAGCACCGTAATGAGCTCCAGATGCCTTTCAAACGCTTCCAGATACAGCCTGTATGGCGTGCAGACAGACCGCAGAAAGGCCGTTATCGTGAATTCTATCAGTGTGATGCTGATGTGGTAGGTTCCGATTCGCTTAATAATGAGATTGAACTTCTGGAACTTATAGATATGGTATATGGTAAACTCGGTATCCGTACTGCTATAAAGGTGAATAACCGTAAGGTGTTAACCGGTATTGCCGAACTCATAGGTCATCCTGACAAGATAGTTGATATAACGGTAGCAATAGATAAAATAGATAAGATAGGTCTTGAAAGTGTACAGCAGGAACTTCTTGAAAAAGGACTTGACCAAGAGGCTATAGAACGACTGACACCTTTACTTGAACTTCAGGGTAGTAATGATGAAAAACTTGCTACTCTCCGGGAATTGCTCAAGGAGACTCCTACAGGACTCAAGGGTGTTGAGGAACTGGAAACTGTAGTAAAAGGCTTTGATGAACTGGGCCATGAGTGTGAATGTGATATAGATGTATCACTGGCACGCGGTCTGAACTATTATACAGGTACTATACTTGAAGTTAAGGCGCTTGATGCTCAGATAGGCAGTATCACCGGTGGCGGACGTTACGACAATCTGACCGGTGTGTTCGGAATGCCCGGCTTATCGGGAGTGGGAATATCTTTTGGCGCTGACCGTATCTATGATGTTCTTAATCAACTAAATCTGTATCCGGCTGAGCTAAGTTCATCGGTTAAGGTACTTTTTGTAAATTTAGGTGAAGCTGAGGCTAAGGCAGCCCTTAAAGCGGTAGCTGAATTACGTCGTAACGGAATCAGCAGTCAGATGTATCCGGACAGTGCCAAGTTGAAAAAGCAGATGGCTTATGCCAACGCAGAAGGAATACCGTACGTAGCGATAATAGGGGAGACCGAACTTGAGAACGGACGCATAACTCTGCGCAGTATGACTGATGGTAGCCAGCGTGAAGTTACGGCTGAAGAGCTGGTTGAGATTCTTAAATGAAGTCATTTTAATAAAAACGAAAAAGTCATGAAAGCTATAACGATGCAACAGTTTCTGGTGCGTCAGCCGTCATTTCCTGAAGAGCAGCCTACTGATATATATTATCTGAAACTTTCAAACCGTTTGCTCGATATAACAGTCGGTTCACATCTGCTTGATGAGCTCCCCGATGTGTTAGTACAGCGAGCTGTATTGACCGTTATAGGTTATTATCAGGACGTGATAGCCGACGGTGGGGTGTGGCGTGCATTCATAACAGAAACACGACGTCTCTACGGGCGCACATTACCTTTCTATACACATGGAGAGGACTATATAGATTATGAGCTCAACCGTGAAGATGTACGCTTCATTGTATGGTATGCTATTGCCATGAGCTATGAGAAGATGCGTATGCTTTCGCCTGAAAGCCAGCTTGTAAAGCAGGTAGCCGATATGTGGTACGAAGAACTTGAAGCCCGATATGATGATGCACCGGAACCGGAGGGGTATCGTGTACATCAGGAGCTTGAAATCACCAATCCTGCTGACGGCCAAGGGCTGCTGAAGTTGGCTAACTGGCTGTTTATGCACAACTATCTTCTCACTCCTGCCTTTGCTCTGACTCTGTCACATATAATGGCTGAACCCGGTCTTGCTGAACAGGATAATCTTCCGAAACTATACGAACGTTTGGAACAGGCTATGATGGAAGACCCCACAGGCCCGTTAGCTCTTTATCTGCGTGAATGGATATATCTGATACTTGAAGGACATTTGCCTCCTGCTCCTGTGGCCGAAGAGAGTAGTGCAGAAAAGCCTCATCCTTATTATGAGAAATTTATAGCTGCTACTGACGGCAGGACTATAGCCTTTTTCAACGACTATGAAAGTCTGAATCGTTTCTTTATTGATGCTTTAGGCTGGTCAGAAGGCGAAGAACACCTGCCTCAGCTGAAAGATGCACACGATTTTATAGTGATGGTCAACAGACAGAAAGGTATGTTGCTGGCTAAAGATATAGCCCGCTGTGTGGCAGCTCCTTTCAATCCTTGTTATGATTCTGCTTATGCCCGTACACACGCTATAGAGCTTCTTACCGAACGCGGACGCTGCCCGCATGACCTGTTGGAGCGTATATGGCAGGAAGACTGGTTGCCTGATGCTGTATTTCCGGGTGAGTATCCTGATGAAGAACGTCGGATTGAAGCACATCGTCTTGTGGCTGAAAATCATGATTTCATAGCCCGCTGTTATCTACAGCAATATTATCGAGGAGACTAATCAGGTCAAACCTACCATACGTGTCGAGTGTTGTTATATAAAAATATTAACACGACGACACTATGGAAAACACAATCTTACACAATACAGCAGCAGCCACAGTAGCTGCTACTCCCGATATAAATGTTCTTGCCGAGAAATTCGGTCAATTGTCAGGACAATTTGAACGGATAGAGCCCTATACAGGACCATGTCCGGAATTTAAGCCTGTGAGGCAAGCGGATATGCCTGTTATAATGACCTATCTGAAGCAGGCTCCAGGTCGTACTACCGATTATAGTTACGGAGGTCTGCTGATGTGGGTAGACTATTTCAATTATGAATACTGTATTATCGAGGATACGCTTTTCATTAAGGGAGTAGTTGAAAATGATCTATCACGCGAGGCTTTCGCGTTGCCGATAGGACGTTTGCCTCTTTCAAAGTCTTTAGGTGTACTTAAGGCATGGTGCGAACATCATAATGTACCTTTAGTACTGTCTGCCATACCGGCTGAAGGTCTGGAAATGCTGCGTCCATTCCGTCCTAAAGCAGTCGAACTACTAACTGACTGGGGCGATTATCTTTACGACGCGGCCGATCTTGCATGGCTGAAAGGAAAGAAATATTCGAAGAAGCGCAACCATGTCAATCAGTTTATGAACGGTGTGTCAGATTGGCATCTTGATCATCTGACGCCTCTCAATGCTGAGGAGGCTATGAAATTTATGGATATATTCGACCTTGAAGGCGATGATACCCCTATGGCAATAGAGGAACGACAGCTGACACGTGATATGGTGAAAGCAATAGCTGACGGTGATAAAGGTATGGAGGGCGCTCTGCTTTATGCCGACGACAAGGTGTGTGCCTTCACAATAGGAGACCGTCGTGGCGACACACTGTTCATACATATAGAAAAAGCCACACGTCAGGTGCCTGGCAGTTACGAGGCTATAAATACTCTTTTTGCCAGAAATATGACTGAGGCATATCCCGAAATAAAGTACATCAATCGTGAGGACGACTCTGGCGATGAAGGACTCCGTTTTGCCAAAGAGTCATATCATCCGGTTGAGGTACTGAAAAAGTACAACGTGATATTCTGATACAATCCGCCATGAGCGACGCATTAGTAATCATACCCACCTATAATGAGATAGAAAATATCTCTAACATAATCGACACAGTAATGGCGTTACCCGAGGGCTTCGATGTGCTCGTGATAGACGATGGTTCGCCGGACGGTACCGCCGATGCTGTGCGTGAGAAAATAAAACAGTATTCCGGTAGGGTACACCTTGAGTGCCGTGCAGGTAAGCTGGGGCTCGGTACAGCTTATATACACGGCTTCCGATGGGCACTGGCTCGCGGTTATGATTACATAATCGAGATGGATGCCGACTTCTCGCACAATCCGGCTGACTTGCCGCGTCTGTACACCGAATGTCGTGACCGAGGAGCTGATGTATGCGTAGGCTCACGTTATATAAGCGGTGTCAATGTGGTCAATTGGCCTATGGGACGTGTGCTGATGTCTTATTTTGCATCGGCATACGTGCGTTTTGTGACACGTATGCCGCTGCGTGATGCCACGGCCGGATTTGTGTGTTACAGACGGCGTGTACTTGAAAATATCGGTCTGGACAGCATACAATTCAAAGGTTATGCCTTTCAGATAGAGATGAAATTCAAATCGTGGGTCAGTAAGTACAAGGTGGTAGAGATACCGATTGTATTTGTCAACCGTCAGTTGGGAACTTCGAAAATGAACAGTTCGATTTTCGGCGAAGCTGTATTCGGCGTCATAAAGCTCCGTCTGCAGGCTCTGACAGGCCGACTGTTACCCAAAAAGGGATAGAGATGGTTATTTGACGATACCCTTCTCAAGATATTCAGCAAGGTTGGTACGCACCTGTTCGCCGGCCCGTTCGGCTGCTACCTTTGCCATATCCGAATCAACCATAATATTGACAAGCTCCTCGAAAGAAGTCTTTTTAGGATTCCATCCGAGTTCACGGCGTGCTTTCGAGGGGTCGCCAAGCAGATTGACTACATCGGTAGGACGGTAGAAGTCAGGAGACACTTCGATAATTACCTTGCCGGTGCGCACATCTATGCCTTTTTCATTCTCGCCCTCACCTTCAAATCTTAACTCTATACCCGCACGGCGAAAAGCATACAGACAAAATTCGCGTACAGAATGTTGTTCACCTGTAGCTATAACATAATCATCAGGCTGAGGTTGCTGTAATATAAGCCACATACATTCGACATAATCACGAGCATATCCCCAGTCACGTTTAGATGACAGATTACCTAACAGAAGTTTCTCCTGCTTACCCTGTGCTATACGTGCTGCTGCTAAGGTTATCTTACGTGTGACGAAAGTCTCTCCGCGCCGTTCGCTTTCATGATTGAAAAGTATGCCTGAACAGGCATACATATTATATGCCTCACGATACTCCTTTACAATCCAGAAACCATAAAGCTTTGCCACTGCATAGGGTGAATAAGGGTGGAAAGGAGTTGATTCACTTTGCGGCACCTGTTCTACTTTACCGTAAAGTTCGGAAGTCGAAGCCTGATATATGCGGCATGAATCAGTGAGGCCGCATAGACGTACAGCTTCCAGCACACGTAGTACGCCTGTGGCATCGACATTGGCAGTGAATTCGGGTGAGTCGAAGCTAACCTGCACATGGCTCTGAGCAGCAAGGTTGTAAATCTCGTTCGGGCGTACTTTCTGTACTACCTGCATTATTGACAGTGAGTCTGTGAGGTCAGCATAATGGAGATGAAAATGCGGGTGGCCTTCAAGATGAGCTATCCGTTCGCGGAAATCGACTGACGAGCGGCGTATTGTACCGTGTACATCGTATCCTTTATCCAGCAGTAATTCGGAAAGGTAGGAGCCATCCTGTCCGGTGACACCTGTTATTAAAGCGGTCTTCATTTTATTATATTGAATACTCTGTCAGTTTTGACTTGTTTTATCCGGTTGTGTACTTTATACAAGAGAGATAATATCGTACTCCTGACCGGAAGATTATATTTGCAAAATTAGCAACCAAGCAGCGAAAACAGGCAAAAGAAGTTGAAAAAAGTGAATCAGAACTTCAGAAAGGAGGGTAAAAAGGGGGTATAGGCGATACGGGAGTTGGCAGAATAAAGTTAAATTGTTAATTTTGCATCTTGCAACGCAACCGGAGCAGCCTGTAATCATACTTTACGGTTTTCCGTGTCGCTACAGAAGCAGAAAATGCGTATGAAGGTATTGAAATTCGGAGGTACCTCGGTGGGAACAGCCGAGAGCCTTGAAAATGTAAAAAAAATAGTCGAAAGTATCAATGGCGAAGCCATAATTGTGGTATCAGCTCTTGGTGGTCTCACTGATAAGCTTATAGCTACCGCACGTCAGGCCGCTTCAGGAGACTCCGGCTATAAAACAGAAATAGAAGGTATACGCCATCGTCATCACGACATCATCAGACGGGTGGTGCCTGAGACGCGTCGTGCCGGTGTGACGGCTGAAGTAGACAAACTGCTCGACGAAATGGAGCGTAACTATGACGGTGTCAATCTACTGCTTAATCTGTCGGCACGTACACTTGATGTGATAGTAAGTTTCGGTGAGCGTATGTCAAGTCATATAGTGGCGGCTATGATAGAGAACGCACAGCGTTACGACTCGCTTGATTTTATACGGACTGAAGTATGGTTCGGTCGAAGCATTGCCGATATGGCACTGACCGAACAAGGTATAAAATCTGTACTTGGTCATGGCGGCTACCGTTATGCTATAGTGCCCGGGTTCATATCCACAGACCGTGACAGCGGACAGATAACAAATCTCGGACGAGGCGGCAGTGACTTCACAGCAGCTCTTATAGCAGCAGCTCTTGATGCCGAACTACTCGAGATATGGACCGATGTCGATGGCTTCATGACAGCTGATCCGCGTGTGATACCTACAGCACGTGTGCTATCACACATGTCATTTGTCGAGAGTATGGAACTTTGCTCGTATGGAGCCAAGGTCATCTATCCACCCACAATATATCCGGTATTTCATAAAAACATACCGATTAAGATACTTAATACATTTAATCCTACGGCTCCCGGTACTCTCATAACCGATCGTAAAGGTGAGGACGGACGTATGGCTACAGGTATCTCATCTGTTAAAGATACGTGTCTGGTGATATTGCGCGGCGAGCTGACGACAAATGTAGCTGAAATCAATTCGCGCACATATAACGCTCTTGCCAAGAACGGTGTAAGTGTACTGCTGGTATCACCTCCGGCACAACAAGAGGCCTTTTCTTTTGCCGTAGCAGGTACTGATGCCGACACTGCTGTTAAGGTACTGGAGGAGGAATATGCTCCCGAGCTTGCCGACGGTACTCTGAATGAGATACAGTGTCACCCCCGTCTGGCTACAATTGCTGTAGTCGGTGATGACCTTAAGGCCTTTCCCGGTCTTGGCGCACGACTCATCAATACACTTGAGCGCTCAGCCATAAAGGTACACGCAGCTTCAGCAGGTGTGTCCGAAACAACAATAACTCTTGTCGTAGGACAGGAAGACGTGGCTGAAGGTATGAGACTGATACATGGTCTTCTTTTTGATACAGCCGTTGGTTAAAAAAGTTGTCAGCGTATTATGAGTGAAAGATAAGGCGTTCCGGATTGTTTATACAATAAAGACCCGAAATAAAAGACATAAATTATGGATATAAAGAAAGCAGTCTACGAGATAAGCAATGCCGACGTCAACAAATGTCCCTCAACAGACGTACCCGAATATGCATTCATAGGACGTTCGAATGTGGGCAAATCATCACTCATCAATATGTTGGCTAAAAACCGTAATCTGGCTAAAACCTCCCAGAAACCCGGTAAGACACTTCTTATAAATCACTTTAGAATAGACGATGGTAAATGGTATATAGTCGACCTTCCGGGCTATGGATATGCTGCTCGCGGTAAGGAGCAGCGGCGTGAGATAGGCCGTATAATAGAAGATTATATATTAGGACGGCATCAGATGACATGTCTCTTCGTGCTGCTTGACATACGCCATAAACCACAGAAAATAGACCTTGAGTTTCTCGAATGGCTCGGTGAACATCAGGTGCCCTTTGCCATTGTGTTTACTAAAGCCGATAAACTCGGGCCTATGGCAGGTGCCAAGATGGTGGAAGATTATAAGCAGGTGTTGAGTCAGACATGGGAAGAACTGCCGCCGATATTCGTCACCTCGTCCGAGAAAAGTACAGGACGTCAGGAACTCCTCGACTATATCGGCGATATCAATAGTCGTCTGGCGCAGGATTCAGGTAAGCCACTTGAAGAATTGCGTCAGGCTGACCCCAACCAATCTATTACCCATGAACCTTAAACAACTCATCAACAGCAATAATCGTTTCTCAGAGATAATCAGGTTCGGCCTTGTGGGCGGCTTGGCTACTGTGCTGCAATATGGCATATATGTGGTGTTTGTACATGTTGTGGGAGTAAGAGCTGTGCCCTCGACTATGATAAGTTATGGCATAAGCTTTATCTTCAACTATATACTTTCGAGCTACTTTACCTTTCATAAGCATCCGACTACACGCAACGGACTTGGTTTCGCACTGAGTCATCTTGTAAATATGGGTCTTCAGACAGGTTTTGTGGCTATATTCAAAGAAATAGTAGGACCGACTCTGGCCCTGCTGCCGGCTATGGGTATATGTATACCGGCCAATTATCTGATGGTGCGTTTTGCATTCACCAGCAAATATTTCCAAAGCAAAGGCGACCGTGTAAAAAACATCGCCGATACAGATACTGAATGATTAAACCTTATCAAACCTGAAAACGAACAATGAAAAAAATTGCAATGGCCTCCGATCACGCAGGCTATGAGATGAAGGAACATATCAAGAATTATCTGCTTGAAAAGGGTTATGAAATAACCGATTTCGGTACTGCAAGTGATGCATCATGCGATTATGCCGACTACGGGCATGAAGCTGCACGCGCTATAGAGCAGGGGGTATGTGACTGTGGTGTATGCTTCTGCGGTTCGGGCGAAGGTATGGCCATGACACTCAATAAGCACCGAGGCATACGCGCCGGTCTTTGCTGGTGTGTTGAAGTAGCGCGTCTTATACGTCAGCATAATAATGCCAATGCTGTTGTTATGCCCGGACGTTTTATTACTATGGCCGAGGCAGAAGCTATAACCGATGCCTTTTTGAACTCCGACTTTGAAGGCGGACGTCATCAGCGTCGTATTGATAAGATAGTATGTGACTGAATGAAATATGGCACATTTTATAATATCCCTTGATAATGTGCGTATGTTCGGACGCATAGGTGTTTTCGACCAGGAGCGTGAGATAGGCAATGAATTTGTGCTTAATATCCGTGTCCGGACAGATGCTGACCATCTTTGTGAAGATAACGTCGGGGATACTGTGTCGTATGCTGATATATACGGTGAGGTCAAAGAAGTTATATCAAGACCTCACCGCCTGCTTGAGACAGTTGCCCGTGAGATAGGCAAAAATCTGTGTGCGCGTTGGCCGGAAATTACAAGTGGTGAGGTAAGTATCACGAAATCAGTGCCTCCGATAGCAGGATTCGATGGGTCAGCAAGTGTAACATATTTTTTTTGAAAAAAACACGTACAAAAATTTGCATATTCTTCGGAAATGTGCTAATTTTGCACTCGCAAATCGGAACACGACGCGCATGGTTCGTTAGCTCAACTGAATAGAGCATCTGACTACGGATCAGAAGGTTGCAGGTTTGAATCCTGCACGAATCACTACGTCGTCTGTCTCTAAGAAAGACAAAGATGTAAAAGCATATACCAATGTCTTCCGGCCTGCTGCTGAG
>CAMWVA010000093.1 GCA_947177575.1 uncultured Porphyromonadaceae bacterium
ATACTAACTAAAGTGTACAGAAAGGGAGAGTCTCATGAGACTCTCCCTTTCTGTACACTTTAGTTAGTATGGTTTAAATTTGTATTATCTTACGATTACCTTGCGGGTAGAGCCATCGCTGTAACGTATGATATTTATACCCTTAACAGGAGCATCCAGCTTAGTGCCGTCAAGTGCATAGCGGGCTACTTCTATCTTATCAGTGCTTAAGCTTTCGTCTATGCCTGTTCCGACACTGGTGACACTTGTGCCTGAATTAAGGTCTACCAGCATACGTTCGCTTTCTACTGAACGTTTGCCATCTTCGCTCCGTACTGCACTCACACCGTAAGCATACATATCATAAAGTGATTTATCCAGCCCGGCGAAAGTATATTCACATTCTGTGATATTATTAACTTGCTGAAGCAGTGTACATGCCATGTCACCTTTTTTCACATCGACACCTATTGCTATCTCATCAATATAGACAGGATTCATACCACCTGCAGTGATTGTGAGTCGTCCTTCCTTCAGACCGTTAGTGGGCAGCATGATATAATCATCATAGATTTCCTCTTCTACATTTACAGTATATTTCTGACCGGCGAAAGTCAAAGTAAATCTGAATTCAGGGTCAGGTGCTACCATAGTAAGATGAACATAGATTTCATCGCCTGAGCCACAGAAAAAAGCAGGGGTAGTAACAGGATCGGTAAAGCATACCATACCTTTATTGAGAAGACCGTAAAATCCTAATCCCATATAATCATCTGTTGTCCAGCCTGGATTAGTCACGAGGTCAGCTACTGTAATACCTGTTGTGTTTTCATCAGCAATATAAGGATCCCAAAGGTCTGTACAGTCAGTGAAAAGAGAAGTCTTGTCAAAACTTTCTTCAAATACAATGAAGTCTTTGGTATCTTCGGGAGCTGTCTGTACGCCATAAAGGTTTACATCGTAGTTATCAGCTTTGACTATCGGATTCCAACGGGCGAGGAATGAGTTGTCAGTTATACTTTCTGCTTCAGTAGGTATCGGAGTGGGGAGATTCGGTAGAGGCTGTATACGTGGTTCAGAGAAAGTTGTCAGATAGTGTGAGCGGACAGCGAAATAATATTCCTGTTCCGGATTAAGATCTGTGTAGGTAAAAGTCTTCGGTTCATGAGCCTGCACTATGGAAAGCATAAGATAAGGGTCATCAGGAGACATGCCTGCCTGTTGCAGATATTCTTTCACTGTTATTCCTAACTGTTCCAGATAAGCCATAGAGTCTTTATCAAGCACAGGAATATAAATAGGTTCACCGGTTTCGGGATCAGTACCTTCGCAGGTGTAAAGCATAATATAGTAGTTATAAGCTTTACGTACCGGCTCGAAATCAATGGTAAATGATGTCTCGGTAATATCACGTACCGCCAATATGTTGGGTGAGGCTATGAAATTGTCGACACTGCTTGTTATCTTTATATTGTCAATCAATACACTGTCATCTGTTGAAAAGACGATGTGAGCGTCGTTAAATGCGCTGTAGTTATCGAAATCAACAGTTACCTCACACCAGCCTTGATCAAGGTACAGACGCAGGGATGCAAGGTCGTTGGTACCTTCTGAGGTTTCAAAAGTACGTTTTGATTCATTGTCAAGTGCTACTCTTATTGTCGAGCCGGTCCAGCGGTGTTTGCTTCCATCTTCATTTTCCCATTCTGTGATAAGATATTTGGCACGGAATGTTACACGTACTGACCCGGAGTAGTCACCAGCCGGAGTTGTTATGTAAGCTTGATTATAGGGATCATAAGTTTGTAATGCACAGCATCCCCCTGCTTCAAATACCTTGTGGCCGAGCCAGCCGGGTGAAGATGTCCGGAAATCTTCAATGGTTGAGCCGTTGTTAGCAATCATAACGCCGAACTCGGGTTCGTCTTCCGTACCTTCTGTGAAGTTACTGAAATCTTCTTCGCATAGCACATCGGCTGTAGACATAATACGTGCGGGAGCAGGAGCCGGAGCTGTTTCGCCCTCTGGGAGTATTGTTACCTGTACTTCAGCAGCTACTGGTAAGGCCGAAGCGAGAACCAATAAGGCTGGTAAAAAATGTTTCATATTATTTAATGTTAGTGAATATTTGCGTTTCCGAGATATACTGTAGCATGAGGCAGATGAATTATCTCGGTGGCAAAATTATATCTATCTGAGTGGTATTGCAACTTTTTGTAGACTAAAAATGTCTTGAAATATATTTCAAGACATTTTTATGTACTTTAAGACATAAGAGAAGGTTATGCAAAACAAATTGAGACCTTTTTGCCGTCTTTTATTAGTAGAGTAGGATTATGAATTGCGGGAACGACTCATACGCAGATAGGCAGCCGGAGTCAGACCTGTACGGTTTTTAAACAGTGCGGTAAATGATGTACGGCTCTTGAAGCCTGCTCGTTCGGCGATGCTTTCAATAGTAAGACCGCTGTTGGCTGTGTCATCCATTAAGCGCATCACTTCACGCAGACGGTATTCGTTTAGCAGTTGCGGAAAATTAGAACCATGACATACATTGATGCTTTTAGACAGAGTCTGACGCGATACACCGAGTGCCGCAGCCAAATCACTGAGTGAAAAACCTGACTGATATATGGCAGTTTCGTTATCCATATAGGCTATAGTACGCGCATAGATAGCCAAGAGTTCCTTATCCGGAGCTTCCGGATGTACTGTAGTCACTTTGCTTTCTTCTATGGGTATATCTTTTTCACTGTCTGTATTAGAATCTGTGTCAGATGAAGGTTCTTGCTGTGATAAGGAGGATTTAGCGGACTGGCTCTGCCAGGCACTCCGTTCTTCTTCCAGTTGCTGTCGTAGTAACTGAAGCTGCTGTTCACGCTGAGAGGTTTCCTGAAGGTTGCGGTAAAGTATACGGTTGGTACGTTGCAGCCGACGGTAGACCCATATTACCGTTATCAGAATAATACCGAGAAAAGCACTGAGTGCGATTACCCAAAGTGTGCGTCGGCGTTGTTCATGATAGCGGTTATCAGCTTCATCTATCTCCTGAGACATTCGTTCGATATCGTTCATGAAGTCAAGGCTACGTACAGCACCGTATCCGGCTGTATTGGTAAGAGTGTCTTTTAGCCACAAATAACGGTCATAATATATGCGGGCCGAATCATTACGGCCGCTATTGCGATAGAGCTGTGCCAGCCTCTGATATAATTCCAAAGTCAGGTCTTTGTACTCTCCTTCTTCTGCCTCAAGCAAACTGTGGCGTAACAGACTTATAGCTTTCGGATAGTTACTTCCTTGCGAATGTAAATATGACAGCATATCATAGACTATCGTACGATAACGTTCGGCCATAGGATGATTAGCGTTCAGAGTCAATGCTTCACGCAAAAGTCGTTCGGCTGTGACTGAATCTCCTTCGGCCCATTTACGGCATCCCATGATTATTCTGACAGCTCCTTCTGTACGTTCACGGTACTTGTCACTGTAAGGATAGTCAGCCAGAGTTTGTAGCAACGGAAGATAAGCGGTCAATGAGTCGTTTACTACGGCATAATGAGCTAAATTTGTACCTAATGTAGCTAATGCTCTTTCATTGTCGCTTAGTTTTGCAGCTTCTATACCGGCGATAAGATGCTTACAGTTCTTGTGATCGGGTAGGGTATTTGTAAATTTGTCTACGTTATAGAGATTTGCCAGCGAGGTATGTATATAGGCTAACTGATAATCGTTATGAGTATCCTGTGCTATTTTTAGAGCCTTATAAAGATAACGGTATGCCTGACGGTAATCAAGCGAATGTGTAGAATACAGATTGCCTAAATTACGATATGCTACCACAGCACATTTACGTAGAAGCGAATCGTCCGGATTAGCCTGATAACGTTGTGTGACGATGTAAAGAGCTATTGCCGCCCGTTCGTTATCACCTTCTCCTATGGCTTTGGAGCCTATATCAAGTAAAGGCAGAGTCTCGATACTGTCCAGTGAGATATACATACGTGCAGTCTGTGGAGACATAGCTGCAATTTGCAGACTACATCCCCACAGAGCTATGATAAAGATACCTATCCGCACAAAGGCAGTTAAGTGTCGAAGCATAAAATCTGATTTATCAGCGGCATATTTTCAGCGTGCCCTTGTCGGTACGTATTATATAGATACCATTATCGGGCAGTGTGGCTGTAGCGTGTGCTGAACGTACCACGAAACGTCCGTCGGGAGTCAGAATATCAAACGGCATGTCAGCATCAGCACAGACCACAATATCACCGTGACGGCTGAAGAGTCTGTTCAGGTTATTATTTGTGATTGACGGAGTGTCAATGCCGCTTGGTGCCGATGTCGGGGTAAATGTAAGTACGTGTGAGCGTACACCCTCGGTACCGCCGCTTACAGGAACTACGTATGCCACATACTCGGTCTGTGGGTCAAGACCAGTGATAGATGAGGTGGCAGCTGTTACAGCTTTGCGGTCGTAACCGCTGACAGGAGTATCTACAGGAGCATCACTCAGAGTCAGTGCGAGGTCGTCGATGTAAAGGTCAAGACCTGTTGTCAGCTGGGTATAGACAAGACGCAGACACTTGACACCGGCAGGTAAGGTCACACTGCGTGTTTCACCCTTATTAGTGAAATCGGTGAGCGAACCGATAAATACATTTGCACCGTTGTCGAGTACATTATATAAATCAAGGCGTCCTTCGGCATCGTTGAAACGCTGACGTACCCACATACTCACTTCTGTAATGTCTCGGTCAAACTGTGCTGTCTGTATATAACCCGATATTCCCGACAGTTTCAATGAGGGAGCTGCCTGACCACAGTAGGCCGGACGTGTCTCAAAATCTATACTACCTATAAAGCTTTCGGGCAGGGTACTGTCATCAAAGCCATAATTAAGATTCTGCTGTGTCTCACCGGCATGACGTGTGGCTACAGTGAGCAGGTAGCTATCTGCACCTTCCACAGCGTCCCAGTCGAGGCGTAGCTCACCGGCGTCCGCATAAGCATAAAGTTGTGTGCGTGCCTGTGCAAAATCGTTCGAGCGTGTCTCAAAAGTCAGTTCACTCTGCTGACGGGCCGTATTGACCTCGCTGCAGGCATATATTACCGCTGAGTAAGAAGTGGCAGGTGTCAGACCGTTTAGTACAACTGAAGTTGACTCGCCGGCAGATACGTGAGTGAAAGACGCCTGACGCGGATTACTGCCGGTCGGCCACCAGGCTGCCACATACTCCATAGCACCCTCTACAGGAGCCCATGTTAATGAAGCTTCGGATGTGCCGAGAGATGTAAGACGTGCTTCAGGGGCATCGAGGACTGAGCTTTCCATAGTTGAACCGTCTTCCGCTATAACTCTGAACGATACAGACCCGTCGGGATGACGTTGCACACGTTCTATCTCGTAACCTGTCGAAGCGTTGTCCCATGTCAGGAAGGTAGGTGAGACATTGGTCACATATTCACATATACCTGCTGTGCCGGGGAAAAGGTCGCCCGAACGTGTAGATGTATTCTGCTGGTCGTCAGCTTCGATGAGGTCTATGCGCTGGTGAAGCGGGTCATTGTTGGGTGAATTGTTACTCCAGACATACGAGTCGAAGTCTATGTGCCATACAGCTAAACCTTCGCCTTCGAGATAGGTGTCCCAGCCGTCACGTGCACGACATTCGAGTATAAAATATTCCTGCGGATTGTTGCGTGAAGATATTTTATACGCCATCGGACGTGATGAAAGCGGCAGAAGCGTAAAATCGCCGCCGCCGGTTATCTCTACCGGACGCATCCATTCAAGAGAATAGCTTTCATAGGCCGAGAACATCGGCGGAGTATGTTCGGAGTTGTTGTAATTGCCGGCATCCATTGTGGAGAAGCTGGACGGTGTGAAGCACTTCGAAGCGGAGCCGTTGTTTGATGTGTCATAGAGGTCCGGTAAGCCGAGTACATGTCCGAATTCATGACAGAAAGTACCGATACCGCTCAGACGGCCCGAGGAACCTAATTCCGATGAGGTAGCGTAACGGTTTATAGTAACACCGTCAAGTTCGACAGTATGACCTAATGCTGACTGAAGCGTATAGGCATGAGGCCATATAGTAGTGTTGACGTTACCGCCGGTCGTAGCACTCTTACCCGGGAAGAAGAGATAAACGAAATCGACCATACCGTCATTGTTAGTATCGTATTGTGAAAAGTCTATATCCGGGTCAAGGGCTGTAACTGCCTGTTCTACCATACGGCCTGCCGGATACACAGCTACTTCACGGCCTGATTCAGGGTCGATGAATGTATCCTCTGTCTTAACATAATCGACTTCCTTGCCTGTCAGTTTCACGGGGCCGTAAACATCGAAACGCGGTGTAAACAGACCGAAACTTGCGGTTGAATAAAAGTCGTATGCCGACCCCGAAGCACCATGCATCGAGAAGCCCGGCTGATTAAGCATATTGTCGATAGTCTGGCGCGGCTCTGACGATACGGTAAAGTGTATATCATCAAACTCCACAAGCAGCACAAGTACCGGAAGGACACCACGGGTCTGTACCTCACGTAAGTCATGACCGTCGGTGTTATCCCACATGGAGTCGCCAAGCTTGTCAACTTTCATCATGCCGGTGCGTGGAGTCTGTAACAATTGAGGAGGCGTATAGGGATTTCCTTCGCCAGGTGCCCAGCAGCCGAAAGGAGTATGGGCTGACAGGGTCGCGCCCGTGCTCAGCATGGCTGCAGCTACGAACGGACGTATAAGTAGAGATAGGTTCATGAAAATGTCAGTATGTTGGGTTGATGTTTAGGTGGCCGTCGGCTGACGGTCTTGTTTCAAACAGTAAACGTGTTATTAAGAAAAAAATTGCCGTAAGCGGAGTGATAGCGGCCAAAAAATTAGTAACTTCGCAATTCAAAACCCGGGCTGCCTTCTGAGACCGTCCGCTTAATCACAATCTATGCCGAACCGCATCTACGATACCGCACCCCTTTCTCCCGTCACACCGCTGACCATCAATATAAAGGGACACCTGCTCAACTTTTCGTGCCCGTGGGTCATGGGCATAGTCAACGTAACTCCTGACAGTTTCTACGAAGGAAGCCGTACGGAGTGTCTGCGTGACGTGTGCCTCCGCGTGCGCGCCATGCGTGAGGCCGGAGCTCAGTGTGTCGACGTAGGCGGGTATTCATCACGTCCCGGAGCTGACGATGTAAGCGCCGACGAGGAGTACCGACGTCTCGCTGTGGGTCTGGAAGCTGTGCGTCTCGAATGGCCTGAGGCGGTGGTGAGTGTGGATACATTTCGCGCCGATGTAGCACGACGCTGTGTTGAGGAATGGGGAGCCGACATTATCAACGATATAAGCGGCGGCACTCTTGATCCTGCCATGGGCGAGACTGTAGCTGCTCTCCGTGTGGCTTACGTACTGATGCACATGCGCGGCACTCCGGCCGATATGCAGACTCATACCTGCTATGACGATGTTGTGGCTGATGTTATACGTGACCTTGCTTTCAAAGCTGACACGTTGCGTAGTCTCGGTGTGGCTGACATAATTATTGACCCCGGTTTCGGCTTTGCTAAGACGGTTGAACAGAATTACCGTCTGCTGGCGTGTCTCGGAGAGTTCCGCAGACTCGGTTGTCCGGTGCTTGCCGGTTTATCGCGCAAGTCGATGATATGGCGTCCGCTTGGCCTTACGCCCGCCGAAGCTCTGCCGGGAACTATAGCGCTTGACACTGTCGCTCTGATGCACGGAGCGGATATAGTGCGTGTGCACGATGTAGCTGAGGCCGTACAGTCTGTACGTGTACTGCAATTGCTGCGCGATTCAGAGATATAATTACTGCATATTATTATGGAGTCATAATAAATGTTCTCCTCAGTACCTCTTTCTACAATTACCAGACAGCCATGATTGAATTCGGACTGAAAGATATAGTCGATATACTTATAGTAGCTTTGCTGCTTTATTACCTATACCGCCTCATGAAGAGCAGCGGTACGCTGAGTCTGTTCTACGGTGTGCTGGCCTTCATAGTAATATGGGTCGTGGCCTCGGAGATATTCGATATGCGCCTTACAGGTACGATTCTCGACAAGTTTATGAGTATCGGCCTTATAGTGCTGGTCATAATCTTTCAGGACCAGATAAAGCGCTTCCTTATAGATATAGGTTCGCAGGGCAGCCTGCGGCATTTCCGGCGTCTCTTCCGTCATGATAAGAGTGAAGAGAAGGACCGTTCACATATCATGGCTATAGTCTATGCCTGTATGAGTATGTCGAAGTCGAAAACCGGTGCTCTGATTGTGATACAGCGCAAGGTACCGCTCAACGACTATGAACGTACCGGTGACGAGATAGACGCTGATATAAATATGCGTCTGATAGAGAATATATTTTTCAAGAACTCACCGCTTCATGACGGTGCCCTGATAATAGCCAACGGACGTATGGCTGCCGCCGGATGTATTCTGCCTGTAAGTCACGATATGAACATACCTAAAAACTTGGGGTTGCGCCACCGTGCTGCCTTAGGTATGAGTCAGATGACTGACGCGGTGTGTATAATAGTCAGTGAAGAGACAGGCAATATATCCGTAGCCCGCGACGGACGCCTTAGGGTAAAGGTCAGTGCTCCTGAACTGGAACGTATACTTATCGAGAGCTGACAAAGCCGAAGTTCAGAACGGTTTTCGGTATTTATCATCGCCTCCTTCTGCTTCTTCAAGAACAGAGAGGTAGGAAGCATAGCGGCTCTGGGCTATACGGTGCTCTTCGACTGCCGGTATAACAGCACATCCGGGTTCTCCTGTATGTCGGCAGTTGCCGAAACGGCAGTCACGTCCTATAGCGAATATCTCAGGAAAATAGTGTGAGACTTCTTCCGGCTCGAAATCTATGGTGCCGAAACCCTTTACACCGGGTATATCAATTATTTCGCCGCCGTAGGGCAGAGTAATCATCTCGGAGAATGTGGTGGTGTGCATTCCGGTGTGGTGTATGTCCGATATGTCGCCTGTGCGCAGGTCGGCATCCGGCACCAGTGCATTGATAAGCGATGACTTGCCTACGCCGCTGTTGCCTGCTAACAGTGACAGACGCCCACGTGTGAGTTCGCGTAGGTCTTCGAGTCCCTCGCCTGACAGAGCTGATACAAAGAGGGTAGGGTAGCCTATCGAAGTGTACAGATAGTGTATACCCTCGGCTAACTCGCGGTCTTCTTCGTCCCACATATCACATTTGTTGAGTACAAGGGCCGCCGGTATATTGTAAGCTTCGGCTGTAGCCATAAAACGGTCTATAAACGTCGTAGGCGTGACGGGTTCGCGCAGAGTAGCCACAAGTATAGCACGGTCTATGTTCGAGGCCAGTATGTGTGATTCTTTTGAGAGGTTGGAGGCCCGGCGTATGATGTAATTGGTGCGCGGCTCTATGGCGGTGATGTAATCGGCATCATCGGCGGCATGGCTTACCGTCACTATGTCGCCTACGGCTACGGGATTGGTGGTGCGTATGCCTTTGATACGGAAGTTGCCTTTGATACGGCAGTTGATCATCGTACCGTCGCTGTCAAGGCGTACGGTGTAGGCCGAACCGGTGTTACGTATCACACGGCCACGGCGCGGAGGCAGGAGCTGCTTTGCTGACTTTTTTGACATAATTGCAAAATTAACAAAAACTAAACGAACTGGCAACGCTCTGTGTTCAGCCGTCGCTAATTGACCGTATCTGACTTTGTCGCTAACCAAACAGGGGTGTCGGTTGTTAAAAATATAAACATTGATATGTTGTGTGTTACAGATGTCAATGTCGGACCTTGCGAAAAGAAAATTGGCAGTTTGAGAAATTTTTGCTAATTTTGCAGGGTTTTAGGAAAATAAAGTACATTACAAATTAATTTTAAGGTAAAAAACATGAACGTAGAATCAATCGGCACATGGGCCGGCGAAGTATACAGGGCCCTTGAGAGCAGCAGTACACATACACTGGGTCTCAAAGCAGTGAAGAAAGCAACTAAGCTGAGAAAAGACGAACTTATGGCAGCTTACGGCTGGCTGGCACGTGAAGGTAAAATTGTACTCACCACTGACGATGAGGATCTTATAGCTACTCTCGTAGGCTAATTACAATTGACAGATATGAAACAGAAAGAAGAGACCGTCCTCACGGATGGTCTCTTCTTTGCTAAAAATCAAACTGTTAAAAGTATCTGTATAAAAAAGCTGTCTATTTCCTGAAAGGTACAGGCCAGATGACCCGTACAGGTACCGAACGTCCGTCAATGCTGCCCGGTGTCCAGGCCGGCATAGCCGAGATGATGCGTACCGCTTCCTGATTAAGTGACACTTCGACACCTTTAAGTACCGATACATTAGACACGGTACCGTCTGTGTTGATAATGAAGGCACAGAGTACCCGGCCTTCGATGCCGTTGTGATAAGCCTGGGCCGGATAGCGACGCTGCTTGTTGATGAAGTCCACAAGTTCTGTGCTGCCGCCCGGAAATTCAGGTTTATGTTCCACGTAATCATATTCGTACACTTCTACAAAACTCCGGCAACCGTCGGTATGTACGCCATTGCATACTCTTACTGTCTGAGAGTAGAGTGCGGTAGGAAAGAGAGTGAGTATCAGAAATAGAAAATGTCGAAACATGATTAAGTGATAATTATGATGCAAATATAATCTCTCCGCCTGAATGCTGCAAGAGAGCTACAGTATAATTACCTTAATATTAAGTTTGTTTTACTTTTTTTAGCATTTCACCTTTATGGTGTCTGACAAGGGTAAATTTTCCCGTTGTATAATAGAACTACTGACGAAGCGTTAATTAGGTGTGAAAGATAAGAATTATAATCATATCCCTTATATGGCGTCGATAGTGCGAAATCTGTGGCTTGTTGTAGTCACGGTTCTATGGCTGCATGTTGCTCCGGCTAAGGCTCAGGAAGGGTCTTCGGCTTATAATTTTCTCGATATTCCGGGTTCGGCTCAATCGTTCGGTCTCGGTGGCGCCGCCATAGCTCTTGTCGACGCCGATGTTATGCTTAGCGATCAGAATCCGGCTCTGTTGGGTCCCGAGATAGGTTCGCAAGTAGCATTGAGCTACATGCACTGGCTTGGGTCGGCTAACTTCGCCGGTGCCCGTTACGGTATGGAAGCCGGCGAACGCGGTGCATGGGCCGTAGGCATACGCTATCTCGGTTATGGCTCGATGACCGCCTACGAACCTGACGGTAGCATAAGCGGTACGTTCACTCCGCAGGATATAGTGGCTGAGGGTACTTATTCTCATGATTTCAACGACCGTCTGCGAGGTGGTATCAATCTGAAGATGGCTTATAGTAATTATGAGCAATACACGGCGTTCGCTATGGCTGTGGATTTGGGTATCGATTATTACAATCCTGATAATGATCTTTCTTTCGCTGTGGTATTGCGTAACATGGGCGGACAGCTGAAGCGGTTCAGTGATACATACGACCGTCTGCCGTTCGATGTGCAGTTAGGCTATATGCAGGGTCTCGGCAGTTCGCCTTTCAGTCTTGCCATTACGGCGCGCCATCTTACTAAATGGAATCTTACTTCATATCATCACGAGCAGGGCTCTGAAGACGATATGCAGCCTAAGTCGGGATTTGCACGCAATCTGTTCCGTCATCTGGTATTCGGTCTGCAGTATCGGCCTACTGACCGTTTTTATCTCAGCTTAGGGTATGATTATAAGATGCGTACCGATATGTCTACCTATCAGCGTAACTTCCTGTGTGGCTTTTCGGCCGGTCTCGGTCTGAATGTACGTAGTTTCGGTCTCGGGGTGGCGTATGCTATGCCGCATAAGGGCGGTTCGTCGGTGATGGTTAATCTGAGTATGGACCTTAGTTCGCTGCTATGACACGACAGTAAAATATGACGGCCCGGAAAAGAGCCGCCTGAAAATATATCAAAGTCATGCAATCAAAACTTAAAGGCAATGTCGCTATGGGCATTGCCAAAATCTTTTCCGGTCTCAATGAGAACGCTCTGCGTTATCTGTTGCCTACATGGATGGGACCTATTACCGGTGTGCTCCTGCGTCTTGCCGGAGGCACAATCCTCTTTTTCTTATGGGGTGTGTATATGGACCATCGTGATCCTTCGCGTCCTAAAGCTTCGGTGCGCGACCGTCTATGGCTCTTCGCTATAGGCATTGTAATGGTTTACGGCTACATGTGGGCGCTGCTTGAGGGCCTTACCTATACTACCCCTATATCGTCGTCCATATTTATCAGCCTTCAGCCTGCTTGGGTATTCATTATCTGTTTGGTGATGCGCACCGAACGGGCTACGGTGTGGAAGGTTGTAGGCCTTCTGCTCGGTTTCGGCGGTGCTTTGCTTTGTATCCTGACCGGACATCACAGTGATGTGGCCAGTGATCCCTTTAAGGGTAATATGTACTGTCTGCTGTCATCGATGCTTTATGCCGGTTATTTGGTAGCACAGAAAGTATTTTTGAAGCGTCTTGACAATAGCACCGTATCAATGTGGACATTCTTCGGCGGAGCTGCTGCCGCTGTTGTTGCTGTACTTATAACCGGCTGGGACGCAAAGGTATTTACACAGAGCCTGTTCTCCACACCGATGCTGATTTTAGGCTTTGTTATTTTCTTCCCCTCCTTTATTAGCTATCTGCTTCAGGATATAGGCCTGAAAAATCTTCCTGCCACTGTCGTGGCCCTCTATGGCGACGTAATACTTATAGTAGCCACTATAGCCAGCTACATACTCGGCCAGGACCACTTCTCATGGTGGCAGATGCTTGCCATCATCATGATGCTTGTCTCCGTCTATTTCGTTGAGGCTGCTGAACGTAAGACTCACTCAGCTCCCGCCGCATCAAAAAAATAAGATTTATAAGATTTATAAGTCTTATAATTTTTTAATTATAAATCTTATAAATCTTATAAATCTTATAAATCTTATAAATCTTATAAAT
>CAMWVA010000094.1 GCA_947177575.1 uncultured Porphyromonadaceae bacterium
CCGGCATGTCCCTGTTCGGCCGCCTTACGGTACCAATTCAAAGCCTCCGTATCGGACTGCTTAACTACGCAACCTGTTTCATACATTCCACCGAGTCTGTACTGGGCTTCCGGAGTTCCCTGTTCGGCAGCTTTACTCCACCATTTCACAGCCTCCGTATCGGACTGCTCAACACCCTTACCATTATAATACATTTCACCAAGGTAATAACGGGCCTCCTTATCGCCAGAGATACTTGAGAATAGCTCATAAGCAGTTTGATATTCTTCTTTCTCATAAGCCTTAATTGCTTTCTTACGGACAGCTGCCACATTAACAGACTTTGCCTCAGAAGCTGTAACTTCGTTGAGTTTAAGAACATAAGTCATTTTACCGGTAACAGACGGATAATAGTAATCGTCGAAAACTATATGTAAAGGTAAATGATTGTCAAACACCAATTCCATCTGAGTGGCATTCGGAGAAAGATACACCCATTTCTCCATACCTGCGCCGGCAACCTCACCGACAACGGCACCGCGTACGGCTGCTATTCCGTCGGCTGCATAAACCTTTATCAATGCACATACCTGACCGTTACTGTCAGCCCTTGGTTCAGTCTTAGCCGATAGATCAGTAGGAACAACCTCAAAGCTACGCACCGTGTATTCCTGAGCCATAGCTAAAAAACTAAATATATTTATAAATAGTAAACAGATATATTTCATAATAAAAACAGAACAGGTTTATACCTGCTTTATAGTCTTTTTCTAAGGTATATAAAAATCTTCAAGTGTATAGATACCATTAATAGAGGCATCTGTATCTGACTGCCATCTTGATATATGAATAGTTGGTTTCTCAGAATCTTCAAAATCCCAAAGAAAGAAAAGCCAGCCGCCTTCTTTATACGAGTCAGTAACAAACAGTTGATGAAACGTTAAACCGTAAATGTTCCTATGTAACCCATGTCTATTTAAAGAAACTGAATCAATAATAGTACGAAATGATTTTCTATTGATTAAATAGTTCAGGCATTTCTTTAGCTCCTGTTTATTACTATTACTATTCTCTATTCCTAAATTATAAATTTCACAAATACTTTCATAGTCACGGCATAGAAAAAATGATTCATAATCTTCCATAAATTTAAGTAGTACTCTACGCTGAGAAATATCATCTATTTCAGTAGAGTCTGATAGAATATTTAACGTATTTTCATGGCTCAACAATGAAGGTCTTACACCAGTAATACTTCCATGAGAGTCCAGAGAAACCGTAAGTTTTTTATCAGTCAAATAAGTATATATAGAATCTGAAGATTTTATAATAATAGGAATTTCTCTAATTTGATAGCCCTGACAATCTTTTAGGTATTCAGATATATTTATAGATTTATCACAACTAAAATGTATATAATCCCAAAGAGTCTTAAGACGTTTTTTTGCGCTCTTTGTCATATCCAAATCATTAAGTATCAATTCTGAATTTATAGAATCAGCCCGATTAATTTTGTTAAGCAAACTCGAAATATTATTCTTCATATATAATTTACAAGCTTTGTCTTCAACCGTAGAAGAAGAAAAACTAAAAATTATATTTGCTTTAATAAACGAACTCGTTAGTAGAAACGTACTAACTATCAAAATTCTTAAAAGTGAGTATAAGGTAAACATACTAATGATCATAAACTTTTATTAAGACTCTTTAAAGCCTCTTTACCCATAAAATCTCCTTGAGCGGCTGATTTATTGTACCATCTTAAAGCCTCTGAATAGGACTGTTCAACTCCTATACCTTTCTCATACATATAACCGAGATGATATTGAGCGCGAGAGTTTCCCTGTTCAGCCGCCCTACGCCACCAATTCACAGCTTCCGTATAGTTTTTGTAAGCATTAGCTAATAATCCAAGATAATTCTGTGCGATTAAATCATCTGAAATACTTAGAAATAAAGGAAAAGCCTCATTATATTTATTTTGTTCGTAGGCTTCAATAGCTTTTTTTCTTATAACTTCTACGTCAGAAGCTAACAGAGAGATAGAAGACTGATTATCTAAAGTATTAGTGTTTGTTTGTACCAATGACAGGCTTCCTTCTATATTAGCTGTATTACCTTTAGAGATATTTACTGAAGCAATAAAGGATTGGTAACCTTCCTTCTCTATTCTAATGTTATGAGAGCCTATGGGAAGATCATAGAGTACTTTAGGAGTTGTTCCTACTTCCTTACCGTCAAGTATTATTTTTGCTCCAATAGGCTTGTAAGCGACATTTAAAGCACCTGACATCGGAGTAAGAGCAGGAACAGTGATAACCTTATTGTCACGTTGTGAAAGTTCCACTGTCTCGGAATACGGGTAATATCCATCCATTGTGACCTCAATATGATACATACCCGGAGTAAGCTGACCAGTCCAACGGTCTTTGCTTTTCTCCTGTCCGTTAATTTTTATTGTAGCCCCTTTTGTCACAGATTCTACAGTAAGACCGGCAATAACAGATTCAAGGTTTATATTAACAACAGTATTATCACCACGGCTTATTACGGCTGTACCCTCCTGCAGAGCATAGCCCTCAGCTTCCACCTGATAACTGTGAGGACCATACTTCAGATAAGTCATAACCTGTCCGTTGTCCACAGTTTGTGTCAGACCATCAACCTTTACTAATAGATTGCTTTTAGGAGTTATATTAAGTATTAGATAATTGGCCCCCGGATCAGCAGTAACGCCGCTTTGAATTCTATTTTCATAGCCCGACAATTCAAGACGATAAGTTACACCCGATTCCAAACCACTCTTATCAGAGATAAGATCTGCCATTAAGGTTTTATATCCCGGACATCGTATCTGAAGCTGCTTTGACCCGGGTGTCATATATACCCAGTATTCACTGGCATGAAATTCCGGTTTACCGACAATATTTCCACTAAATTCACAATTCTCTATCGGCAGAGATACTTTTACTACCGCACATACTTTGCCGTTCAGATCCTTTACTCCGGTAGTACGTGCGGTAATATCTGTCAGTTGTTTCTCAAAAAAATCTATTTTTAATTCCTGACCAGTCAGTATAGCAGACCCGTTCAGGAGAAAGACTATTAAAAAGATATACTTCAATAACTTCATTACAGACAGATTTTTTCAAGTTTATATAATAAGATGTATTTCAGACTTTAAGGTATAAAGAAGTCTTCGATTGAAAAGACACCATCCTGTGCCACAGCCTGCTCAGGCTGCCATGTACGGACATGTATCTGTGGCTTCTCCGGGTCATTGAAATCCCACAGAAGAAACAACCAGCCTTCATCACTATAACTGCCTGAGCGCCATTTCTGATGAAGAGTCACACCATAAATATTCTCTTTAGAGCCGCTTCGCACTACTGAAATATGATCAAATTCCACATTAATTTTATTTCCGGGTTTGAAGACATTTTTAAACAGTTTCGTAAGATACTCTTCTTTTGACTGTACCTTATAATTGACCTGTCGGACTACCTGTGTACCCATATCACCGTGTTTATGCGCACGACTAACAACGCTACCGGTAATAATAAGCGCATCATCACTGTATATCTGACGCAAAGCAGCACTATCCTTCTCATTGTAATAACAACGGAAGTCCTCTACCCATTTAAGTATTTCCCTGCGCTGACGGGTATCGGTGACACCGAGACCGCTATTCATGATTGTCGAGACATCTTCATGTATTTCCCATGCAGGGCGCACACCGGTAATCACTCCGTTCTTATTAAGTGAAATTGTCAACTCTCTGTTGAGTGATTGGGTATATGACGAATCGAGAGGCTTCATAGTGATAGGAATAGTTCTCACCTGATAGCCTTGCATATCGTTAAGACACTTGGAGATATTTGTGGATTTGTCACATACGAAATGTATATCATCCCACAGTGCGTTCAGACGTGTTTTAGCTGCGGGTTCCATACTGATACCGGAAAGATTCAAAGCAGTGCCTGTCTTACCGGCCCGGGCAATTTCAGTGAGTAGAGCCGAGATATTATTTTCCATACGGGTCTTCAGAGCACCGTTGCTAATAGTACCGGCAGAAAACTTAAATGTCACATTCGCTCCGCCTGTCAGTGAAGTAAGCAAAAGGACAATAACAAAGATTGATCTGTAGACTGAATTTATCTGTACCATATTATAGCTATGCAATCTTTATGGTTCGACTCATCATCAGAGAGATTAGTCTTATAATTGATTCTGTCACCGCTTGTCTTAGGTGACAGGATAGCAAGTATACTGCCTCTGTTGTCAAGCAGAATAGAGTACGCATCTTCAGGTACCTCGGAAGCAGTTTTCACTGTACCCGTAGTAATCTTTTTCTGGTTCTTATACTCAATCAGAAGACCTTTTATTTCCACCCAGTTATCCTGAGCACATAGTGTTTTAAGAATATCGTTCATCGGCGGTAGTTGAGTAGACGAAGTAGGTTTTACCGGTTCAGGTCTACCGCTATCAGTGGCCGAAGTACTCTGGCTCGGAGAAGTCTGAGCAGTCATATCATTTTCCGAAGGAACAACTTCCACACCGGTTCTGTCTGCTGTAATTTTTATCCATGCTAAAGGCAAATATAAAAATACTGTATTACGTGTGCCTGTGGAATATCGTAATTCCTTGACAAATGGCTTCAGAACTTCAGTTTCGACTTTAAGAGGCGCTTTTTTCTCCTTTATACGCAATTCGTTAACTGATGATATCGATTCTAACTCATTAATAGTTGCTATCAACTCCGAGAGTGCGTTCTCATAAGCGGTATCCATATCCTCACTGAAATTTTCAGCATAGATAAATCTCTCATCCAGCTTAATCCGGTCCATGTTGGCTTCAATCTCCTCAGGAGTAGCTGCATACATACTACCGGTTATAAGGAAAGCAGACAGTACTGATAAAAGTATCTTATTTATTATTCTTTTCATACTTGATCTTTTTATCCTCAGATTTCTTCTCGTACGGCGCATATAGATTCTGTACATTGTTAGTCGGAACAAACAAACTTGCTCTTGCTTCAATCTCTCCGGCACCGCCGATTACATCAGCCGGTGTACATGTCACCTTAAATATATGGTCATAGCCTTGTGTAGGGTTATATAGGAATAATGAACCCTCCAAAAGACCATTCTCAAAACGTTCCACACCCCAGAAGGGCTGACAGCCTGTTTTTTCAGCGTATGCTAACAATTGGTCAACGGTAACTGTAAAGGTTTCTTTCTCGCCATACTGATGTTTAAGCACAGTAACATTGACTTTCTGACCGCCGTAAAGGTTGCTGGGATATATAAACAGATTGGCAATCGACTCAACTGGATAGGTAGTGTTCCATACAGGGGTTATAGCCTCGCCGTCAGAATCCAGATACACACTGTCTGTAATATCCTTATTCATATATGAGCCTCCCGGAAGAATATACAGAACTTCTCCGTAAGGTTCGAGTGCAACGGAGTCAATAACCGGCTTTCTGAATCTTGAAGAAACAGTTCTCTTCACACCGGCTATAAAATCTTCCTCAATATCACTTCTTGTACCATCTTTGGTTGTCTGATAGCCGACCGGTAACTCAACCTTAACATTACGGCCATCCAGATTCCATTCTACTGTCATAGAACGGGAATTATTACTTATTACCGAATGAGGCGTAGCAGGAGTAATATTTCTGAAATCATCGGTTGTTCCTTCTATAACTGACAGGTTGTCCAAACTTTCCGTTTTCAGGCCAAGACATTTACGTAACAGCGATGTTTCAATATATTCCAACAATTCAGCATCAATCGAACTTTTCATCTCATTAGGGAAAAGATTCAGACCTATATGCGACACTTTATCATTTTCTTTTATGACACGAATAGAGTAGTCGCCATGACTAATAACTGTATCGCATACCGGACGGTCAGCTACGGCCGACAGGTCTATAACGGAAACCAAATCACTATGAGATTTACTGATTTGGGAAAGACACGGCAGACCAGCCGTAAGTCCAAGCATCAGAAGAAAATTTTTAATCATGGAGTAATTGTTTTTAAAACATTGCCACTGCTGTCATAGAGTTTACCGCTTATAAGACTACCGGCATCATAGGTAGCTACAAAATAGTCACCCGGATTAGCCTCTTCCGACGAACTACGGTCAACTTTATGACGGGTTGTAAATGTCAGCTTACCCTTTCCGTCCGGTTTGCCGTTTTTGATTCCACCAACCCACGTACCGTAACCTAACGAAAGAGTTCCGTTAGTTACTTCCTCTGTTTTCTTTGGTTTAACCGGAGCAGGGTCGGAATCGACAGCATTATCTTTAACGGCTCCTACCGTGGGCTTTTCTGAAACAGTTCCTGTCTCAGTTCCTGCTTCTGCTGATGTACGGATAGGTTTTTCAGTATCTTGGACAGATATTTCCTTGTCTTTTTCCACTACACTATTATCCTTACTTACCGGTTGTTTTACAGTATCGGTACGCTGTATGGCTACAACAGTATCGGGCGCTATTACTGTTCCGCCTCCGTCAGCAAGCACTTCAGACGGCGAAGGTCTGAAAATAAATGCGGCAGCTATTATCAAACCAAGCACAACACCGGCACCGGCGATAAGCATAATTTTTTTATTTCCTTCTCCCTTTTTCCCCTTACTCTCTCTCTTATCATGGTCAAGATCAATTACTCTGGTAGCAGTACCAGGACCGGCCAGACCTAAATCAGCTTTCAGCACCTCGATTGAAGGAGTACGGTCTTCATACGATTTATTAAGAGCCTTACATATACCGTCAATTATATTATCCGGCAGGCGATCCTTAAATGCATTACGTACGTCCGAAACTTTCAGCTCTGTCGCACTTTTAGGAGTCGTACCGGTCATGGCATACAACAGCGTCGCTACTAAAGCATATATGTCAGCCGCAGGAAGAAATTCCGATATACCTGCGTATTGTTCGAGCGGTGAATATCCTTCACTAACCCCTAATACATTCTTAGGAGAAGTTTTATCACCGTTTTTCTTAAAATGAATACTCAGTCCGAAGTCAACTAATACCGGTACCGTGCCCTCAAGACTGTCATGCAGCATTATATTGTCAGGCTTTATATCGAGATGATTGATACGTGATTTATGCAGAAAACCAACGGCATTAATAATGGGCAGAAGTATCTTCATGGCTTCATTATATGATAATTTGCCATGATTTCTGACATAAGACAGCAGCGACTCTCCGTTTATATACTGCATTACATAATATGCAGTGCCATTTTCCTCAAATACTTCGTTAACCTTGACTATATTCTCATTTTTTGTACCGAATACGTGTAATTTACGTGCCTCAGCTACAAAATCATGTTTACTGCTTTCATAATTACTCCTGTTTTCCTCAGATGCTGTTACTTCGGTACCTTTTCTTTCACAATATGCGGAAGGAAAATGTTCCTTGATAGCGAATTTGCCTTCGGCCACAACGTTATCCACCACTACCTCACCGATAGCGAGATAAGTAATTCCGAAACCACCCTGACCCAGTACTTTAACAATACGGTATTTTCTGTCACCGTTACATAGTACCGTGCCTATAGGCAGTATATTGGTATTCTCTGGGTTCATAAGATTCAAAATAGCCTGTTAAAGAAATTGGAAATTTTCTCGCCGAAGCTCCTGTCTTTATCTGCTGTGACCTCTACAGCCTTATTCATCTCCCGTTCAAGAGGTGTTGTAATAATAACTGAGCTATTATCGGTATATTCTGCATCTGCTCTTATATTACAGGCCTCTACAGAGTCAATACCGATAAGGTAAGCGGTATTGTTGTCGGTACTGTCGGCACTCTTTTCCGCTATAAAGTTGATTTTCTCTCTGTCAGACATATCTGAGGACAAAATCGCCAATAGTTCCGAATCGTCTACATTATGCAGTACGCCGTCAGTACACAAAAAGAAATAATCGCCAGGTACCACATCATCAATCTGCAGTGTGGTGGCAGCCGGTCTCTCTGAGTCTCTACTTACATAACCCATACAGCGAGTGATAATATTGCCTCTCGGATGGTCAATTGCCTCTTCGGGAGTAAGATTGCCTGAATGTACAAGTGCATTCACCAGCGAGTGATCTTCACTCTGATACATTATTCCTACCCCGGGACGTATATGATAGATACGACTGTCACCGATATGAGCACAGAACACACCGCCATCATGAAAACACACAAAAGTCATAGTAGTAGCCATATCGGTTGACTTACTACTGATCTTACTGTTCAGACACGAATAGGCATAATCAAGCACTTTGGCGAAATCCCTGACTGTAAACGGTAAAGTCAGATCCACACGATTCATATACGAACCTATAGCATCAGCTACTGTCCGGCTGGCAACCTCGCCTTTATCACAGCCGCCTACACCGTCACACACCACAAAAGCCGGTTTCAACCCCTGTGGCATATTATTGTCGGGAAAGCGGGCATCTTCCTGATTACCGCGCTTTCCCAACTGACAGAACGAATATGGTTGTTTCAGTTGTATCTCCATCAGACGTCTTTATCAAAACGGAACTTCGTTTTACCCATAACTATACTGTCGCCGAAATTCAGCGATACAGAATCACCGACACGTAGAGCCCTGTTATTGTGCAGAACCGGATTAGCTGCTTTAAGTACCGAAAGCTTAAAAGTATAGCCTCTGTCAGTCTGTACAACTTCAATCTCTACCGAACGGCGCGACATACTGCTGTCATTCTCTATTGCAATATCCGACATGACAGCCTCATCACGCCGTCCGATTATAGTTTTCCCCTCAGGAAGAGGATAGTCTTTGTTAAGCCATCCTCTTCTGAGCAGAATCAGTTTACCTTTGAACATCTGAAGGGGCTGTGTTACTACAATTACCTCGGTCTTATTTCTGACACTTAACCCTATGCGTCCTTTACACCAAGGACAGACTATACCCTGCACACCGGCCTTATCAGCAGCAAAACCGATTTCCTGTTTACCACAGTGAGGACACATTATAGTATAAGTGACACCTACAATGAAATCATCTTTCAACTCTACAATCGCTTGCCGGGAATTATCAGGTGTAGCAGGTTTCGGCGCAGAGGCTATATTAGCCGATGACTGCCCCGTTACCGCAACCGGCTGTAATGAGGCATCCGGAGCGGCAGGTTGTTGCATAGCGTCCGAACCGGTCAGCCGAAGTTGTTTGACAATGCCGCAATGTGGACAAGTCACTTTATAGACACCTGTCCGGGCAGGACGCTTCAATTTTATTTCCTTCCTGCAGTCCGGATTCAGGCATCTGAATGCCATGTAGGTAACTTCAGCCATGATTTTATGTCAGCATATCCTGTTCTATGGAATCAGCACCGAAATCGTCTGTTATCTGTGTATCATTATAAGCAAGATAGCCACCGTCGTCAGCGACATGCATCTCAGCATCGTCAACTGTCACACGACCGGTGACAGGCGCAAGAATATTACCGCTGTTATCAGCAAATACATCAAATACTCCGTCATCATCCACATCGACCATAACGAGATTATGACCGCTTGCATCCTGGAACGAAGCGGCTGCATGACTTGCTCCGTCGGCAGTGTACATCGTACCGACTTCCTGGAAATTGATTACATTATCCACATCAATATCAGTAGGGTCAACCTGTTCCTCGGCAATAACAGCTTCAGCAAGTTCATTAGCATTCGGCTGTATATCGGCAGCAGTATCACCTTCCAGAGCTTGTGCCACTTCTTCAAAAGTCAGTTCGGAAGTTTCTTCCTCTTCAGACACTGTTTCAATAGTTGCCTCAGGCAGCTCATCGGTAATAACATCAACAACTGATTCTATTGTTCCCTCAGGTAGCTCTTCAGTGATCACTACTGACTCAGTTTCAAGTTCAGTTACTATAACCGGTTCGGGCTCTGCTGTTACTTCAGATATTTCTTCAGTTACGGCTTCAACACCAGCTTCAGTTATATCAGCGGTACTTATTTCTACAGGCTCCTCAGATATCATTTCAGTAACAGTTTCGGCCTCAGCATCAACCTCAACATCAAGTTCAGCCTCAACCTCAGTGACAGGCTCTGCAGCGGGAGCTGTATGATGTGAAGGAGCTGCATGAGAAGCAGTAGGAGCAGTAACGGTTTCGTTTACTTCAGATACAGCAGGGGCCGCCTCGGCAACAATCTCTTCTGTCACAACAGCCTCTGGTTCTACGGTTTCCTGCTGTACTGACTCTTCAGCTTCGTCAGTCACAGGTACCTCTACAACTTCCTCAACAACCTCTTCACCGTCCGACAGCATCGAAGAGACTGCCACACCTGCGCCGGCTGCTGTTGCAGCCGCTGTTGCAAACGCGGCAGCTTTCTTTTTGTTATCAGCAGATTTTTTGCCGGCAGACTTTTCATCCGCAGAGCTTCCGGCTCCGATCGGATTGATAGCAGTTGTCTCACTCATAAGATTAATTATTTAGTATTTATGAAATTAAAATATTCTTTACCATTTAGCCACCACTACGTCATACATACTTTCCGGTGCAATCAGCTGAGGATGCTGGCGTTTGTTAGTACGCTGCAGTACATCGTTATATATATACTTGAAAAGCTCAATTACCGTTACCTGTCGGTCTTCGTTTTTATCTGATTTCCCACGAATTCCTTTCAAAAGAGCCTGGGTAAAATATCCTGCGCCTATAAATGCACTTTCAGCAGAAGTCTCATCACCGCGGCACGAAACGAAGAAGGCCATATCTTTTTTAGCTTTGACATCATCGGTCCAGCTTTCGTTAACCTCGTTATCAGCTACCGAACCTGCATGGCAGGCGTCAATGAAACATATCTTCTGACTTGCCTTTGACTGCGAAAGAAGATCGGTTATAGATTTATATGTGATGTTCCTGTCATAGCCGCATAAAGCTCCTGTAGTACCGTGACCGCTGTAAAAAAATATTACCTGATCACCCTCTTCAGCACGGTTACAGATAGCACTGAGCTTTTCAAGAACATTAGCTCGCGTTACATTCCGACTTGTAAGGATGGTTATATCTTTGGTCTGTGTTTCCATCACTTCCTTGAAACGCTTGGCGTCTTTAGTAGTCTGAGTGAGATTGGCATTCTCATTATCATAATTGGAAACTCCGGTGACAAGAACAAATGTTCTTGCACTAAGACCAAGTGTTATAAATACTGACAGCAGAAATGTGAGTAACAATTTCTTCATAGCTTACGTTTTATTTTGCTTTACATCGGGAACATTGTCCCTGTTGTATATCAAATTCAGAAATAGGAAGGCCACAGTTAGGACACAACAGTAGTTTCTCTCTTTTCTTTCTCAGAGCTTTGAGAGCCTTAGTATCACCGCTAAATAGCAGTCCGACTAATATAGGTGCACACGCTATAAGCACATAGCGTATATTCGGATCCAGATTAATTCCTTTTATAGACCCTAATATCGCACATATACCTATTACCACAAGACCGGAAAGCTTTGAAATCCAGCCGTTAATTTCTATCTTTTTTTCCTTTTTATGTTCGCGTTCCAACTGACGGGCAAGCAATTTTCTCAGTTGTTTGAACTCGTATGTATACGGAGAATCAGGTGCTATAGCTCTGTGAGCAGTAAAGATAAAGCTGTTGGCACCACCGTTACCTAAACGTATCACATCAGATTCATTAATCTGACTGGTGAATACACGGTTGAATTCTCCATCTTCATCTCTGACAAAAGTTCCGTTCGAGGACTGCAGGTCTTCCAGTTTCCAGACACCTTCATCTGAAATAGTAATTTTCACATGCTGTCCTGAAACACCGCTTTTATTTGCCGGTATCTTGATAGGCGAAGAGGCCGACCTGCCTATAATCAGTTCCTGTGCCATATATACTAATGTTTCTTTATTAGTTTAGATACACTGTTCGTTTAGATACACTGTTTTCTTGAAAAAGAGGGTCTTAATTCTGACTTCTTTATTCCATACCAATGATGAATAAGTTATAGCGGCAACTTAACTATAATTTATCTCGT
Organism: uncultured Porphyromonadaceae bacterium; assembly: GCA_947177575.1. Taxonomy (GTDB): domain Bacteria; phylum Bacteroidota; class Bacteroidia; order Bacteroidales; family Muribaculaceae; genus Lepagella. Next base: position 11,987 of record CAMWVA010000094.1, read on the forward strand.
CAGTGATATTAGGTAAGTAAGATGTATCGGCAAGATAGAAATCTTGAAAACACAAAGGTATAAAAAAAGATTGACATATTTTCTTAAAGCAGACTTTTTTTCAATAAAAAGTTTTCAGTTAGCTTCTTGTGTACGATAAAACAAACTTTACTTTTCAACGTTATTATACTGTAAAATAAATTCTGCTTTCTCGAATACAAAAATAAATATAAGAGACAAGTGGAAAATTCTATTGTATAAAATAAAAATCTGTATCAGCTATGAGTAAATTAGTTTATCTCGCTTTAGGTGCATTAGTAAGTATCGGTATTGTCTCATGTGACGAAAATGCTCAGCTTGCCTCTAAAATCGAAGGCGTATGGTCAGGCAATGCAACCGTTCTCTCAAAGAAAGATGGCAATAAAGAGAAACAGGATAATACCGCAAAACCCATGGAAGCGAAAATCAATTCAATAACCCCTTCGTTTACCTTTACTCCTGACCCTTCGGTCAAGAACGGAGGAAAGCTGACATACTCCGGTGTTTATTCTGTAAGCCAGCCGGTCAGCTCTCAGTCGGTTGATGTGCCTTTTGAAGCTACGGCCGATGTCAAGGTTACAGGTAAGGGTACATGGACTGCTAAGGATGATGACGAAATCATAGTTATGATCGACGCTTCCACAGTGAGCACTACTGTTGATACCGCCTCGGTGACACTCGGTTATGCTGTACTGACCGATAAACCTGTAACAGAACTTGAAGCACTTAAAGAACAGATACTGCCTAATATCAACTCCAGCTTTAGTGCAGAAGTACAGAAGCGTGTCACCTCGATACATAAACTTGACGATATAAAAATAAAGGGTTCTGAAATGACCCTTGAAATCGGTAAAACTGACTTTACTTTTAATAAGCAATAAGATAAAGTACATAAAACAGAAAGACCTTATCGAGAACGATAAGGTCTTTCTGTTTTATGTACTTT
>CAMWVA010000095.1 GCA_947177575.1 uncultured Porphyromonadaceae bacterium
TTGGGATGGGTTATTATGTTGATTCCTTCAGCTGACGGTGCAATCTGAATAGGTAGAATCTGTTTTATTCTCTGTTTCGTCTTCGCACACGCGGATAAGGATTGCGCTGTAATTGTCGTATGTTTTTTCAGAGGCCATGCGCTCAATGTCTGTCAAAGGAGATGCAGATATGGCGGCGTTAGTAAGTATATCCCGAAGATTGCTCCATTTGCCGTTGCCATATACGCCATCGGAGCATAGGAGAATTATATCTCCGATTTCAAGTTGCATTTCCTTGATGTCGGGAGTAAAATGATTACGTCCTGTAAAGAACGCTCGGGTTATTATCGGCCAGCCTTCAGGTGTTAATGCTACGTGGTCGGTTGACTGGTATATGATGTTGTGATTGCGGACGAAGTATATTCTGCTGTCGCCACAATGAGCAAGTAAGGCTTTATTGCCTTCAATCGCTACCAATGCCATTGTGGTTCCCATTTCCACTCGAGACTTGTTGTTAAAGGCAATCATTGTTTCCTTACATGCGTCTAAAATTTTCTTCTCTGAGTCCGGACGCTTGGGGTTCTTCACCCAATAGTTGCAGATATGTTCAGCGACAAGTTTACTGGCGACTTCACCCGAGTCGTGTCCACCCATACCGTCACAGAGTACGAAGACTAAGCGTTCGTGTTCAGGTAGTTCTCTGACAGCAATATAGTCCTCATTCTTACGTCTGGGACCACATTCGCTGAATGTTTCGTAATGTATTTTCATTATTAATATGTTGTTTTGTATTTGTCAAGGATATTCTCCAAATAATATAATCCTATGCCATAATCTCGGCCATCCTGACGGTTACATTATTTCAACGCTCACATCAGAGTATTTGATTGTAGTGTCCACCAGATTGTTTGTATCTTTATGTCTGATGTAGGTACCTAAGCTCTTCCTGCATGAAAAAGCTGATGATATATTTAACCAATGGTCGCCAACAATGACTATTTTGTAGCTCATCTTGAAAAGATTCGTCAGGTAGCGGCGTTTCTCTGAAAAGAGTGGATTTGGGTGTTCAGATTAAAAGATGTAAATTTGTAGGGGAGTTGCACGTAGTATTCCCCGGGATTCTCCGGTCAGTCGTAAACGGCTCCGCACAAAGAGGATATGAGAAGAGATGTTAACAGGTACATACGTTTTGACTGGGCCATGAAACGTATGCTTCGTGACAAGGCGAATTATAAGGTACTCGAGGGATTACTGACCTCACTTTTAGGTAAGGAGATACGTATAAAGGCGCTGCTTGAGAGCGAAAGTAACCGTCAGTACGATGAGAACAAACAGAACAGGGTGGATATATTGGCTGAGAACCATGAGGGTGAGAAGATACTTATCGAAATTCAGAACGAGACAGAGGATTCATATTTCCACCGTATGCTGTTCGGCACCTCGCGTCTTGTGAGCGAGCATCTGCGCAAAGGTCAGGATTACGGAAAGACGGTCAAGGTGTATAGTGTGAATATAGTGTATTTTGACCTCGGTATAGGTGATGACGATGTCTATGTTGGTACTACGGAGTTTCGGGGGCTTCATACCGGTACTCTGCTGGAACTCCCTAAATCGTGGGCTGAAAAATACAATGCCTCTAAGGTACACGAGATATTTCCGGAGTATTATGTGCTGCGTGTCAATAATTTCGACCGCTGGTCACGTATCCCGCTCGACCAGTGGATGTATTTCCTCTCAACTGGTACTATACCTGATGATGCCACAGCTCCGGGTCTTGAAACGGCCCGTGAACTTATGCGTGTCGACTCGCTTTCCCCTGCACAACGTAATGATTATTATGCTTATCTTGAATCGATGGTGAGCACACGCAGTATGATTGAAACCGCTCATAATGAAGGTCGGTGGGAAGGTATACAAATCGGAATGGAGAAAGCACGAATTGAAATGGCTGTAAATCTCAAGAAGGCTGGAGTCCCACTTGTGACTATAGCCGCTACGACTGGGTTATCTTCCGAAGAAATTGAACGACTCTGAGTTATATAAGGAAATTTTAATAAATATACTAATGTAATATCCTAATCACCAAATTCAGTATAAATTCAGTGATTATAATCACTGAATTTATACTGAATTTGGTGATTAGGATATTTTCAAGCTTAAATAGTCAATAAATATACAAGTGAAAAACAATCAAGAAGCGAACACTGCCTGAATTGTCTTTTATTTAGAGAGGTTGGCGAAGTGAGGGTCGTTGGCAAGTAGCCACTGGGCAATCTGAACGGCGTTGAGGGCAGCTCCTTTCTTTATCTGGTCGCTGACGGTCCAGAAGGAAAGGCCGCAGTCATCGCTGATGTCTTTGCGCAGACGACCTACGTAGACGGGGTCAGCACCGGCTTTATGCAGAGGCATGGGGTAAAGTTTGTCAGCTGGACAGTCCTCGAGCACGACACCGGGAGCAGATTCGAAAGCAGCCCGAGCTTCGTCGATGCTGACAGGACGTTCGGTTTCGAGCCAGATAGCTTCGCTGTGAGCACGCAATACGGGGACACGCACACAGGTAGCCGAAACACGTATCTTGTCAGAGTGCATTATCTTACGTGTCTCATTGTACATTTTCATTTCCTCTTTGGTATAATCATTATCAGTGAAAACATCTACGTGAGGAATGACATTGTAAGCTAACTGATAAGCAAATTTTTCAACTGTCGGTTCTTTACCCTCTGCAATCTCGGTGTACTGATTTACCAATTCATCCATAGCAGACGCACCGGCACCACTGGCAGCCTGATATGTAGCCACGTGCACACGTGTTATGGGCGAAATATCGTCTATAGGTTTAAGAGCTACCACCATCTGTATAGTGGTACAGTTGGGATTGCCTATGATATTGCGCGGACGGTCAAGAGCATCGGCAGCGTTAACTTCGGGTACTACTAAAGGTACGTCGCTATCCATACGGAAGGCGCTGCTGTTGTCAATCATTACCGCACCGTGACGTGTTATGACATCTGCATACTGGCGAGAGGTACCTGCACCGGCAGAAGTGAAAGCTATATCAACACCTGAAAAATCAGATTCCGAAGTAAGTTCCTCGACAGTAATATCTTTACCACCGAACTTATAAACCGAACCCGCACTGCGTTTCGAGCCGAACAGACGCAGCGAAGAAACAGGAAAATTCTGTTCAGCCAGTACCTTCAGCAGTTCCTGGCCGACGGCGCCACTGGCACCTACTATAGCAATATTCATACTTTACTGTTTGCCCGAAGTTGAGACATTACGGTTTATTTTCTTCACAAGACCCTGCAGTACGTTGCCGGGGCCGAGTTCGATAAACTCATCTGCACCGTCAGCAATCATAGCCTCGACATCCTGTGTCCAGCGTACGGCACCGGTAAGTTGCTTTATGAGGTTAGCCTTGATTTCAGCAGGGTCAGTGTGGGGCTTACCATCCACATTCTGATATACGGGACAAACAGGAGTATTAAATTCGGCAGCCTCGATAGCAGCAGCTAATTCCTCCTGAGCCGGCATCATCAGAGGGCTGTGGAAAGCACCGCCTACCTTAAGCGGCAAAGCACGTTTGGCACCGGCAGCCTTGAGGGCTTCGCAAGCTTTGCCCACACCTTCAATACTACCGGAGATAACAATCTGACCGGGACAGTTAAAGTTAGCCGGAACAACCACATCGTCAATTGCGGCACATACTTCCTCGACTTTCTCATCGGGCAGACCGATTATAGCAGCCATTGTCGAAGGCTGTGCTTCACAAGCTTTCTGCATGGCATGAGCACGAGCAGATACAAGTTTCAGACCTTCCTCAAACGACAGAGCGCCGGCAGCGACAAGAGCCGAGAACTCACCAAGGCTATGGCCGGCTACCATGTCGGGTTTAAATTCACCACCCAGACTTTTGGCAAGAATGACGCTGTTGAGGAACACAGCAGGCTGTGTGACCTTAGTCTGTTTCAAGTCGTCTTCTGTGCCCTCGAACATAAGGTCAGTTATGCGGAATCCTAAGATATCGTTAGCTTTTTCGAACAGTTCGCGGGCAGTCGCATCGTTATCATATAACTCCTTGCCCATACCAACATACTGGGCGCCCTGGCCCGGAAAAACGTATGCCTTCATTTTTGCTGATAAATAGATGAATAACGTATAATAAGGGACATCAGCCTCATAAATATACCTCCTTCTGAGATACAGAAACAGATGTCATACGGGGACAAAATTACTAAAAAAAGCTCATATCACCGAATATTGGCTATACTGATGATGTCGGCAAAGACACCGGCCGCCGTTACTTCGGCTCCAGCTCCGTAACCTTTTATAATCATAGGATACTCTTTATAACGGTCAGTGGTGATGAGTATTACGTTGTTACTACCCTCAAGATTATAGAACGGATGATTCGGTCCTACAGCCTGTAGCTCCACACAAGCCTCTCCGCGATCGAGTACAGCCACAAAACGCAGACGTTCGCCACGTTCTTCAGCAGCGGCAAGCATACGCTCAAAATCTTCATCAATTTCTTTTAATGCCTCTATGAATGCTGCCGGTTCGGCTTCGAACAGTGTCTCAGGTATAAAAAGATGTTTTTTTACCTCTTCACGGCTGAGTTGATAGCCTGCTTCACGGGCTAAAATGACAAGTTTGCGCACTACGTCTGTACCCGACAGGTCTATGCGCGGGTCAGGTTCGGTGTAGCCCTGTTCCTTAGCCATACGTACAGCTAAACTAATAGGTACTTCATGGCTTACTACATTGAATATATAGTTGAGTGTGCCCGACACAACGGCCTCGATACGCAGAATCTTATCACCCGAATTTATAAGTGAATTGATAGTGTTGATAATCGGCAGACCAGCACCTACATTGGTCTCAAACAGAAATTTTACATCGCGAGCCCGAGCCATCTCTTTCAATTCAAGATAGTGTGTATATTCACCTGATGCAGCAATCTTATTAGCTGCCACTACATTGACATAGTGGCTTAGCAGGTCGCCGTAAAGCGCTGCTATATGTGCTGAAGCAGTGCAGTCTACAAAAACAGGATTGTAAATATTCATTTTCACAATCTCACGCTTTATGATTTCAGGCGACGACTCGATGCCTTGCTGTTCGAGCAGTTCCGCGTAGCGGGCCGGGTCAAGACCATAGCGGTCGAATATCGCACGGCGACTCGAAGCTATTCCGACTACATTAAGACGAAGACGCTTTTCAGCAAGCAGCTTCTCGCGCTGACGGGCAATCTGCTGCAACAGTATACCGCCTACATTACCGACACCGGCTATAAAGAGATTCAGTACCTGACATTCCGACAGGAAGAAAGAATCGTGTATGACATTAAGGGTTTTTCGCAGGCTACGTCTTTCTACCACAAAAGATATATTGATTTCCGAAGCACCCTGCGCACAAGCTATTACATTGATACCGTTACGGCCTACGGTGTTAAACACCTTACCCATAATACCTGTGGAGTTACGCATGTTCTCACCTACGACAGCTACCGTAGCGAGGTCAAGTTGCGCACTGACATCGTTATACATTCCGGTTGCCAGTTCGACAGCAAATTCCTCACGCAATACTCCTACAGCCAACTGTGCGTCAGCATTACGCACAGCTATAGTGGTATTATTCTCCGAAGCTGCCTGAGATACGAGGAACACACTAACTCCCCGTTTGGATAAGGCACTGAAGATACGTGTGTTCACACCTACCACACCCACCATACAAAGGCTTGACAGAGTTATCAGGGCCGTGTCATTGATTGACGAAATACCCTTTATGGGTTTGGAGTCAGGACGCGGGTTATTGCTAATTCTGGTTCCCGGAGCTTCAGGGCGGAAAGTATTTTTTACAAGTATGGGTATATTGTGGTGATAGGCAGGGTAAATAGTGGGCGGAAATACTACTTTGGCACCGAAATTACACAGCTCCATAGCTTCGGTAAATGAAAGTTCCTCTATTACGTATGCTGTATCTATAACCTTGGGGTCGGCAGTCATAAAGCCGTCTACATCAGTCCATATTTCAAGAACTTCAGCTTTGAGGGCAGCAGCAATCAGAGAAGCTGTGTAATCGCTTCCGCCACGTCCGAGATTGGTGATGTCACCGTTTATATCCGAAGCAATAAAACCGCCTATCACGGCCGTTTCCCAGTCACCTTTGGCAAGACATTCGGCTATCAGAGAGTTAGTAAGATAAGTATCAAGTACATTAGTACCTGACGGACTCTTACGTGTCTTGATGAAGGTACGAGCGTCAAAGTGAGTGCAATCACCCAGCATAGCGCTTACGATAAGACTTGACAGGCGTTCTCCGTAGCTGACTATTATATCGAGCGCTCTTGGCGAAAGGTCGTGAATCAGTGATACACCCCTGAATATGTTACCTAACTCGTCAAGCAGCATACGTACCATCTGTTCTGTATCAGCACGCCGTGGTTCCGGCACCATTGCGCGTGTCATCTGGATATGTCGTTCTACGATACGAGCATAATTGTCAAGATACTCGATATTGTCTTCTACAGCCATGCGGGCGGTATTAATCAAAGCGTCGGTGATACCGCCGAGGGCGGATACAACAACGACTTTACGGCCCGGAGTAGAGTTTACTATGTCGCGCACATTAGCCATGCTCTCGGGAGTGCCTACTGAGGTGCCTCCGAATTTTAAAACCTTCATATAAAGAGTGTGTGAACTGTGAACTTAATCTCTTGTCAGTAAGACCCGTCAGACGGGAAAACGCCTCAAAATTAGTTAAAAATCTTTACTCTGCCAATTTCTGGCTATCAGATGATAAAGATAGACTAAAAATGCAAGCTTACAATATTATTAATGCAAGCTTACAATATTATTAGTGTAGGGGGAGATGAGGATTAATAAGAAAAACTTTAGAAGTGGAGCGTGTCAGAGCCGTGTAGAGCCAGCGGTAGAAATCCGGGCAGATAGCGTCTGGTGTCAGAGCTCCCATATCAATATAGATATGACGCCACTGACCGCCTTGAGCTTTATGACATGTGACACAGTAAGCATATTTAGCCTGTAGAGAGTTATAATAGGGGTCTTCTTCGGCATGTTTTATTTTCTGTGACAGTTCGCCGTCGCAGTCAGCCATTACCCGTGCATATAGACGTTCCATCTCTTCGCGCGGTATTGAAGGCCCCTCGGCCACAAGACTACGCAGCATCAGTTTGGCACCGACAGTAGCGCCGTCAGCTGTCAGAGTGAGCTCCACGTCTACAAAATAGCGTCCGTAGGCTTTTTCTGTACGGCCTACCCAAGTAACTTCGGCAGTATCGCCGTTTGCAATAAACGAACTGAGCTTGTTAATACGGCTCCAATAGTAATCATTACGGGCAATGACGATACGATCACCACGCTGAAGCGGTACATCAGCACCCATAACCAGACTGCGGATAGCCTGATTGAACTTATTGGCCCGTTTGTTCGAGCGTGTTATGATGAGCGTTTCATCTTGTCCGACAGTACTCCATGAATCCGAGAGAAAATCTGCTAAATCAGTTGAGGAAATAGCTTTGACATCCTCATAACCGCGTACAGACAGGGCAAACCGTGAAGAATCGAAATCTCCGAAAAGAAATTTACGTATATTGTATGAATTAAGCAGAATACCGCTATCCTCCTTCTGGCGTGCCGGAATATCAAGAGTTGCGCATATAGGTTCGAGACCGAGTTCCCGCAGACGTGACGGTTCCATAGCGGCACTGCGAGTCTGGCCTACAGGCGGAAGCTGAGCTATATCGCCTATAAGAATCATTCTGCATCCCGGAGCGCTGTACACATGACGCACAAGGTCTCCTAACAATGACTGACTGTCATTACTATCGGTTATGAGCGAAGCCTCATCAACAAAAAATATTGTATCCCGGTCCTGATTGGGAGCAAGGAAGAAAGAAGTATTTGCCGGATCAGCCGAGTTACCACGATACAGGCGTTTGTGTATAGTCGAAGCCTTATGTGAAGCGAAATATGAAGCCACTTTTGCCGCACGTCCGGTAGGAGCGAGTATTACCGAACGCACACGGGCTGCATCGAGAGCCTTGACGATGGCACCTACTACCGACGATTTACCGGTGCCGGCATAACCGTTGAGCACAAACACCTCGCGCCCCTTTCCATCGGTTATGAAAGCAGCCAGTGCGTTGATAAGTACCGCCTGTTGAGTATTAGGCACAAAGGGTAGGGTAGCATAAGCGGCATCAGCCAGTTGAATAGCAGTCATTGTAAACAGGAATAAAGCGCAAAATTAGTAATAAAAGATGAAGATATGATAAAAACAGTTAAAGCAATAAGAAAAGTATGGGGAAAAAGTGTTATCTTTGCGACACCAAACAGAGGACAAAGCAGCCGAGGCTGATGAGCAGCGGGTCCTCCTTCAGGCAGAATTTAGACACACAATATAACCTATTATATAGAAATTCATAATTCATAAAGACATGAAGATTGAAAAGATTATCGGTCGCGAAGTGCTTGACTCTCGTGGCAATCCCACAGTAGAAGTAGACGTAATTCTTGAAAGCGGTGTTATGGGCCGCGCAGCCGTTCCTTCAGGAGCATCTACAGGCGAGAACGAGGCACTTGAACTCCGCGACGGTGACAAGAGCCGTTATCTTGGTAAGGGCGTGCTGAAGGCTGTAGCTAACGTTAACGGTCCTATCGCCGAAGCTCTTATAGGTCACAGCGCTCTTGACCAGATCGGTGTTGACCAGATTATGCTCGATCTCGACGGCACTCCCACTAAGTCTAACCTTGGCGCTAACGCTATACTTGGTGTGTCGCTTGCTACCGCTAAGGCAGCAGCCGCTTATCTTGACCTTCCCCTTTACAAATATATCGGTGGTTGCAACACTTACGTATTGCCCGTGCCGATGATGAATATTATCAACGGTGGTGCTCACTCTGACGCACCTATCTGTTTCCAGGAATTCATGATTCGTCCCGTAGGTGCTCCTTCTTTCAAAGAGGGTATCCGCTGGGGTACAGAAGTGTTCCATGCTCTTAAGTCTGTGCTTAAGGCACGCGGTCTTTCGACTGCTGTAGGTGACGAAGGTGGTTTTGCTCCCAAACTCGACGGTACAGAGGACGCTCTTAACGTTATCATGGAAGCTATCAGAAAAGCAGGTTACGAGCCCCGTAAGGACATCACTATCGGTCTTGACTGCGCATCTTCAGAGTTCTATCAGGACGGTGTTTATGACTACACTCATCTGAAGACAGGTGCTCAGAAAGAGGTTAACGGTCGTAAGCTCACCAGCGAAGAGCAGGCTAAGTATCTCGAAGAACTTATCACCAAGTATCCTATCGACTCTATCGAGGACGGTATGGACGAAAACGACTGGGAAGGCTGGCGTATGCTCACCAAGCTTATCGGCGACCGCTGTCAGCTTGTAGGTGACGACCTGTTCGTTACTAACGTTAAGTATCTTGAGAGAGGTATTGCTGAGGGTTGCGGTAACTCTATTCTGGTTAAGGTTAATCAGATCGGTTCACTCACCGAGACTCTGCGTGCCGTAGAGATGGCTCAGCGCAACAACTATACAGCTGTTATCTCACACCGTTCAGGTGAAACCGAGGATTCTACTATAGCCGACATCGCTGTTGCTACTAACGCCGGTCAGATTAAGACAGGTTCTGCAAGCCGTAGCGACCGTATGGCTAAGTATAACCAGCTCCTCCGCATCGAGGAACAGCTCGGCAAGGAAGCTGTTTACGGTTATAAGAAGATTGCTAAGAAGTATTGATTATAGGAAAATACTTCAGTTGTCATGACACTTGAAAAAGTAATCTGACTGCTGATGGAAATTCTAAACAAGTCACTCCGTACTGCTGAGATAGTGCGGAGTGACTTGTTTTTATTTTTGGCTGTTTCGGCAAAGCATAGTAACTTTGCAATATAACTGAAAGTCGGATATGAAGATAATTACTAAAATAACATTCATAATGCTGCTGGCCGTAACTATACCGACACATGCCCGTATACGTGTGGCCACACCTGCTGATACTGTCATGGCTGCCCGTATGGTAAACGAACTGCGTCAGGTGCCTGTCAATGGTCCTATAGGTCCGCGTGTGGCTGCCGCCGCTGTTATGCTGACAGACATAGCAGGAGGTCAGCCTCTTGATAACGATAGCACTGGTACAGCCATAATCGGTTTTGAACGTACTGACGGACTGGGTATGGTCAACATGGCGATGGCTCTGGCAAAAGCGGCAGGAAGTCCTTTGGGCCGCTGGCAGGATTATGGCGAGGCTCTCGTCGATGTATCACGCCGTCGTGGTGAAGACACCGGATTCGCCAGCAAGATGATATATGGCGCCGACTGGGTTACGGATAACGTGTATCGCGGCAATGTCACTGATCTTACAGAGCGCTACTCGGGTAGTAACGTATTCAAAACCAAATCCCTCGATAAAATCAGTTTTAACCGTGCCGATTATCCTGCCCTTGCGGATTCAGCTACGTATGATGCTCTGCGTATGGTTGAAATGGGTTATCGCACTCATAAGATACCGCATCTTAAGAAGGAAACTATAAATAAGAAAGACATACTCAATGATCTTCGTGACGGTGACATAATAATGATGTTGAGTTCCGATCCGAGATTTGATATTTATGATATAGGTATAGTACATCTTCAGGCTGATGGGCCGCATATTATACATGTATCGCCGTCAGCAGGTAAGGTAGTGGAAGAGGCTGATGTGCTTCCGCGTTGGTTCAAAAAAGAAAACCAATACTTCTACGGTTATCGATGGCTGAGACCGGAATAAGTGCTTCCTCCGAACTGGTAGTGGTCTTTGATCTTGATGACACACTATATGATGAAGTTGACTTCGTTCTCTCCGGTATAGAGGCTATACTGCTGTTGCTCGGAAATATCGAAGGAGTCGATACAGATGAATGTCGCCGGGTCATGTATGAGGCTGTGAACCGGCATGAGAATCATTACAGTGCTCTTGAATCCTATCTGGACCATAACGGTATCCGGTCTCAGGTCAATATGGAATATATAGTAACAGCCTTGCGTAATCATTATCCGTGTCACATTGAGTTACGCCCCGGTATGAGACAGACGCTTGAGAACTTGTATAAACATGGTGTCATTCTCGGTCTTCTTACTGACGGACGCAGTGTAACTCAGCGCCATAAAATAGAGTCACTCGGGATAGGTCATTATTTTGATTCGGAAGCTATACGCATATCCGGTGAGACTGGTGTCGATAAACATAAGGCTGCGGCCTATAGCTGGTTTATGGAGCATTATCCAGACAGGCGTTACGTGTATATAGGAGATAACCCTGCGAAAGATTTTCTTTATCCTAACCGTATGGGCTGGCTGACAATATGTATAGCTGACCCGGGACGTAACATTCATCCTCAGCAGAACAGCGACACAGCAGAAGCCCGAGCACAGCTTACTGTAACCGCTGCCGATAGCTTAGCCGAATGTGTATATAAAAATGCCACAATAACAGGGAGATAAACAGGTATACACAAAAAGAAATAAAAAAAATCACCTTAGGATTTGTGTATATTGTTGTCAATTTGCTATCTTTGCACTTACTAACAGCTAACTCAACAACCATGAACACAGGCCGCCGTTCGCGCATACTGATGATTTACACCGGAGGTACTATCGGAATGATAGAAAACCCTGACAGTCATGCACTCGAACCATACGATTTTGACCATTTGCTTGATAATGTGCCAAAGCTCAAAATGCTGAGATTCGATATAGACAGCATTCAGTTCGAGCATCCTTTGGACTCATCGAGCATGAATCCTACCCATTGGGGTGAGATTGCTAAGGTTATATCCGATAATTATGACCGTTATGACGGTTTTGTAGTACTTCACGGTACAGATACCATGGCCTATTCGGCCTCGGCATTAAGCTTTATGCTCGAAAATCTGGCAAAACCGGTCATCATAACCGGTTCACAGCTCCCCATAGGCGAGGTCCGCACTGATGGCGAGGAAAATCTCATCACGGCCTTGCAGATAGCCGCTGCCCGCGATAGCGAGGGTAATCCGGTAGTACAGGAAGTTGCCATTCTTTTCGAGAATTATCTGTGGCGCGGTAATCGCGCTACCAAACATAGTGCCGATAATTTCAATGCCTTTAAGTCTAATAATTTCCCTCAGTTAGCCAAAATAGGTCTTGGCATCACATTTAACCGTGAAGCTCTCTGGCGTCCTGTAAAAGACCGGGAGTTCAAGGTACATTATAATATGGATACCAATGTGATGTATATAGACCTTTTCCCGGGTATCTCGGAACATACAGTGCGTCACATGCTCTCTACGCCCGGTGTCAAGGGTGTTGTGCTTAAGACTTTCGGCGCCGGTAATGGTCCCACTGACAAGTGGTTTATTGATGCCATAAAGGAAGCTGTGGCTCGTGGTGTTGTAATAGTGAATATCACTCAGTGTAGCAACGGCTCTGTACATCCGCTGCGTTATGTTACAGGTCTCGAATTAGCACAGGCCGGCGTTGTGTCGGGTCATGATCTTACTTCGGAGGCCGCTATAGCCAAACTTATGTTCCTGTTCGGTCTCGGACTTTCAACCGATGATGTGAAACGCTATATGGAATATTCAGTGTGCGGTGAAATGAGTACATAATACTACCGAGATTTAATAAGCTACTATAATCGTCAGGCCGCTATCCGATATTAATATCGGATAGCGGCCTGA